>NZ_DHYX01000017.1:2217-67430 GCF_002414285.1 Clostridium sp. UBA5119
TTTCTTAAAGAATGGATAATACCAGCATTAATTGCTATAATTTTAGGAGTTTTAATAAATAAGTTTATTTTTTTCAATGTAAATGTTCCAACTAAATCTATGTATCCCACTATTACACCAGGAGATAGAATATTTTCATTGAGAACTTATAAACCATCATCTATTAAAAGAGGAGATATTTTAGTATTTCATTCTGATGAGCTAAATAAAGACTTGATTAAAAGAGTAGTAGGTCTTCCAGGAGAGAATGTAGAAATTCAATCAGATGGAAGTGTATATATAAATGGTGAGCTTCTAGAGGAGAATTATGTAAGTAGTTTTAGTGATACTACAGGTTCTTTTAATGTACCAGAAGGATGTTATTTATTTTTGGGAGATAATAGAGGAAATTCTATTGATGCACGATTATGGGAAAATCCATATATATCTTTTGAAGACATACAGGGAGAAGGAAAATTTATTATATTTCCTTTTGATAGGTTTGGTAAATTAAAATAGTGTATAAGTAGTAAAATTTTAAAGAAGTATTGAAGTGGTGAAATTTATTTCATCACTTTTATTATTTAAATTTATGCTAAATAAAATAATAATCAAACTATATTTAGGGAAAGATAAATTCATATCCATAAAATATATTTAAAGGTATAAGGTAATTTAACAATAACTAAAATCGGCAATAAAACAAAGCGGTAAGTAGTGGAATAAGAGGAAAAGTAAATATTAAAAATAAGTCTAAAAGTGCGTAATCAATGTGACTGATATATCTTACAAAGGAGGAATTATAAATGAAAGATAATAAAAAATTATCACATACTGCCTATGGTGGTATAAAAGGTGATGATTACATGCCTTTTATATCGACTACAACGGCAATGCCTGAGTCAAGTGTTTATTCTCTTCTAATGGGTGCAGTATTTACAATGATATTTGCGGCTGCAAACACTTATTTAGGATTAAAGGTTGGTCTTACAATTTCAGCAGGTATACCTGGAGCAATACTTGCTACAGGAATTTTAAAAGGGTTGTTTAAAAGAAACAATATATTAGAGGCTAATATGGTTGCTTCAATTGCAGCAGTTGGAGAATCTATAGCAGGTGGAATTATATTTATACTACCAGCAATTATTTTATGGGGAATTACCTTAAGGATTTCTACAATAGTTATTGTTACTCTTCTAGGAGGGCTAGTAGGTATATTTTTTGTTACACCGCTAAGAAAATTTTTAATAGTTGAGGAGCATGGGAATTTAGTATATCCAGAGTCTATGGCTGCAGCTGAAGTTTTAGTTAATGGAAGTGAAGGTGGTAGTGGATTTAAAATGGTTTTAATGGGCCTTGGAATTGGTGGAGGTTATAAATTAGCTTCTGGGGGATTTGCTCTTTGGCGTGAAAGACCAGAATGGGTTATACCTGCATATCAAAATTCCGTATTTGGAATAGATACATTAGCTTCACTTCTAGGTGTTGGGTTTATTGTAGGTACAAAAGCATCGGCATTTATGTTTGGAGGATCTCTTGTAGCTTGGCTTGGATTAATACCACTTATTAAGTATATAGGTAGTACAGTTCCAGAACCTTTATTTCCTTCAACTATGTTAATCTCTGAGATGGGAGCTTCAGATATATGGAGTAAGTATATTAGATATATAGGAGCGGGAGCGGTTGCTGCAGGAGTATTTATTTCTTTAGGAAAATCTGCACCAACCATTATTAGATCTTTTAAAGAAGCCATGTCAGGTATAGGTAAAAAGGAAAGTGGTGTAACTACTAGAATAAATGAAGATCCGCCAATTGTTTGGGTGATAGCTTCAGCAATACTGGTATTTGTTCTTGCATGGTTATTGCCACAAATTAGAGTAGGGATAATAGGTTCGCTAATGGCAGTAGTATTTTCATTTTTCTTTGCAGTAGTTTCTGCAAGAATGGTTGGTATAATTGGTGCATCAAATAATCCTGTATCGGGTATGACTATTGCTACTTTACTATTTGTTACGGCCATATTAAAGATAACTGGTAATATAGGGGAAGGTGGAATGATTACAGCCGTTATGGTAGGTGGTATAGTATGTGTAGCCATAGCCGTTGCTGGTGGTACAGCTCAAAGTTTAAAGACTACATTTATAATTGGTGGTTCTCCAAAGAAAGTACAAATTGGAATGTATTTAGGATTAATATTTGGTGCTGTAGTTTCTGGATATGTATTATTAATGCTTCATAATACATATGGAATTGGCTCAGAAGCAGTGCCAGCACCACAAGCTACTCTTATGTCAATGGTTATAGAAGGTGTTATGACTGGTGAATTACCTTGGGTACTAGTGTTTGTGGGAGTATCTATAGCTATATTTGCAGAAATATCTGGTCTTCCAGTACTACCGGTTGCTCTTGGTTTATACTTACCAATACATTTAAATGCAGGTATATTATCAGGTGGTATAATTAGAATATTTGTTGAGAAGAAATTTAAGAAAAATGAATCCCTTATGAAAGAAAAAGTAGAGAGAGGTATTCTTATATCTTCTGGATTAGTTGCTGGAGACGCATTAATGGGTATAGTAGTCGCAGGGTTTGCTACTTTAGGACTTAATGTGGCCTTTGGACTTAATTTTGAAGGAATAACCCAAAACTCTATATTGTCAACAGGTATATTTATAATTCTTGGAGTAATTATTTATCTTATTTCTTGTAGTGGAGATAATGAAAGAACTTAAAGGTAAGTGATGATTATTGATAATATTTCTTATAATATTAAAAAATATGGATATAATTATTAATATTATTAAAGTTAAGAGCCGTTTAGGCTCTTAACTAATTTGTAGGTGATTTGTATGAAAGGTAAAAAAACACAAAATAAAGAAGAAAAGAATTTTCTTTTATATATTCCTCAAATCGAACATGATAACTATAAAATTAATGAAAATAATATAGTTACTTTATACTTTGAACATAACAAACCTATAGAAAAGTTTGCAAGATGGTTAGTGAAAAAAAATAACCTTAGTGATATAGTTTTTGATGATAAATCTTCATTAGCATGGACTTTAATAGATGGTAAAAGAAGTATATATGATATTGCACTTGAAATGGCAAGGAGATTAGGTGATACGGAAGAAGTAGCTATAGAGAGGCTTGTAATGTACATAAGATATATTGCTAGAAAAAGATGGATAAAGTTCATAGGAATAAAAAATAACCAGGGTTGATATTAGGAAATATGTAGACGTTGAGAGTAATATCTACTATTTAAATAAATAAATTGAACAAAAACAATCTACTATATAGCTTGACTACTTTAGGCTTTGGTGTATAATTATGACTTGACTAGATAGAAATTTTTACGAAAATGTAAAAAATCTATCATATTTTAAGCATATTTTATATGAATATAATCCGAATAGATTAATAATATTAAAAATATAAATTTATAAGTAGTAGGGGTATAAAAATGATTATTGCAGATGTTAAAGTTGGTAGAATTACAATGCCATTAAAAAAACCATTCGTAACTAAAAACGGAGTTTATAATTATTCTAACGAAGTAGTTGTAAAGATTTTTACAGAAAATGGAGATGTGGGAATAGGGAGTGCAGCTCCAGCACCAAGAGTGACGGGGGAGACAGAAAGTTCAATTGTAGGTGCTATTAAACATATTACTACTTTTATTAAGGGAATGGATCTTACTTGTCTTCAATGTATTTTTAAAGTTATGGATGAATGTATTAAAGGAAATAATAGTGCAAAAGCAGCTGTAGAAATTGCTATATATGATCTTTGGAGTAAAGGAGTAAATACTCCATTATATAAGTTATTAGGAGGCTTTAATTCAACGGTACTTACAGATATAACTATACAAGATGATGATAAGATGGAAAATATGATAAATGCAGCCTATGAAGCTACTAGAGATGGCTATACTAATATAAAGATAAAGCTTGGAAATAATGTAGAATCAGACTTTGAAAAAGTGAAATTTATTAGACGTGCTATTAGAAAAGGAATAAAAGTAAGAGTTGATGGTAATCAAGGCTGGTCACCTAAAGATGCAATAAAGATAATTAAGAAGATAGAGCAATTAGACTTAGATATAGAGTTTGTAGAACAACCAGTTAAAGGTTGGGATATCGAAGGATTGAAGTTTATTAAAGATAATGTGGACACTATGATTTTAGCTGACGAATCAGTGTTTGGATCCCCAGAGGCTTTTAAGGTAATTCAGAATAGAGCTTGTGACTTAATCAATATAAAACTGATGAAATGTGGAGGAATACAAAATGCCATAAGAATTTATAATATGGCAGATACTATGGGTATAAGGTGTATGGTCGGTTGTATGTTAGAGAGCAAAATTGGGATCACAGCAGCAGCAAGCTTTGCAGCTTCAAGAGGAAATATGATAACGGCAGATTTAGATACAATGTTATACTTTGCAGAGGATCCTATAGTTGGAGGAGCAATCTTTGAAGGAAATAGAATCACTTTATCCGATGAACCTGGTCTTGGCATTACTGATATAATAGGTTGGGAAGAAATAGTATAAGTAAACTTTATCTATATATATATTATATTAATTTTGCATAGATGAAAGGGTTTAAGATTAAAATATAGAAATTATAATAAGTTACTATGAAAATTCATTATAAGAATCTAATATCTAATAAAGGAAGTGGTTTTATGTCAAATGATCTTAAAGATCAATTAAAGAAACAGTTAGAGGTTGCAATAGAAGAAGAAAGATTAGAACATGTTATAAAAATAATAAATGATGAAATTCTTAAGTGTATAGAGAAAAGAAAGCATATAACCAATGCCATATTAGAATACAGAAAAAATGCTTTAGAGGAATTTAAAGATGATGATGATAAGATAATAGAGTATTTTGACCATGAAAACTACGTAAAAGAAGAAAATTTTAAAAGCACTGATAGNNTCTCCTTATTTTGGTAAGGTTACTTTTAGAGAAGAAGATTATGGAATAGAAGATATATACATTGGAAGGTTTGGAGTAACTTTAGAGGAAACCTTTGAACCACTAATTATAGATTGGAGAGCTCCAATTTCAGCACTTTTTTATAATAATACAGGAAATATTGGACAGTATAATTCACCTGAAGGAGAAGTTACGGCTTCTATTTTAGGAAGGGTTCAATATATCATAAAGAGAGGTAAATTAGAAGGATTATTTAATTCTAATATCGATATAAAAGACGATATTCTTCAAATGGTATTAAGCAAAAATTCTTCAGATAAGCTTAAAGACATAGTTATGACTATACAACAAGAACAAAATGAGATTATAAGACAAGATAAGAATATGATACTAGTTGTAGATGGTGTAGCTGGAAGTGGTAAAACTACTATTGCACTTCATAGAGTTGCTTATTTAATTTATAATTACAGAAATCTTTTAGAAAATAAGGTTCTAATATTAGGACCTAATAGAATATTTATAGATTATATTTCAAATGTTCTTCCAACTTTAGGAGAGACAGGAGTGTTCCAAACTACATTTTTAGATTTAGCTTTAGATTTAGTAGATGTAGATGATGTTATAGATATTAAAGATGTTATGGAAAGAATTCTTAATAAAGATAAAGGTTTTGAGAAAAAAATTATTTATAAGAGATCCTTAAAGTTTATGGAGGATCTAGATAAACTTGTTATTAAACTAGAAGAAGATAGTTATTTTAGCGATGGAGTTTTCTTTAGAGATAAAGTTATAGCAACTAAAGAAGAGATAAAAGCCATGTTTACAAAAGACTTTACTTCACTACCATTATTTAGAAGAAGTAAAAAAATTAAAAGAATTTTATTCTCTAGAATTAAGGATGTGAGAGATGAAGAATTTAGATTTATTGAAATGAAGTATAAAGAGAAAAAGAAAGAGTTTACCCCTGAAGAATTAATACTTCATATAAATGATTTAGAATTCAAAAGAAAGTTAGAAATAAGAGAATTAGTAAGAGATGTAATAGAAATAAAAGCTACATTAAGTTATTTAGATGGAAAAAATATAGAAAAGATATATGAAGAATTTAATGGGGATAAAGAATATACAGAAGAAGACTTGGTTGCTATATTATACTTAAAAGCTAAACTTATGGGCTTAAGGCTTAATAGAGAAATTAAACATTTAGTAATCGACGAGGCTCAAGATTATTCACCACTACAATTTATAGTGTTAAAAGAACTTGTAAATACTAAATCTATTACTATAGTTGGAGATAGTAATCAGCAATTAATACCTATTGGAAATAATTCTTCTTTAAGTAGTATTAAAGATATATTTAGTGAGGATTCAGTTGAAATGTTTAAGTTAAATAAAAGTTATCGTTCAACTAAAGAAATCATGGAATATAGTAATAGGTATATAGATGATATTTCCATAGTACCTATGGTTAGAACTGGAGATTCTGTTAATGAGATACTAGTAAAGGATGAGAAAGAGATAAAAGAAAATATTATAGAGCTAGTATCTAGCTTAAAGAAAAAAAATATTGAAAATATAGCTATTATAACTAAAAATTTATCTCAATCTAAGTATGTATATGATTTGTTAAAAGAAGATATTTCATTAAAGCTTATAGATAAAGAAAATCTTCATATTGCTGAGGGAACTATGATTATGCCTAGCTATTATGCAAAAGGCTTAGAGTTTGATGGAGCTATTATAATTGAAGAGGACATACAAGAAAGATACAAGGACAATATAATGTATATAATGTGTACAAGAGCACTTCATAATTTAATGGTTATTAAGAAATAAAAAATAAAAATAAAAATAAAAAGTAATAGCACCCTGTGATGCTATTACTTTTTATTTATAATATATTATAAGCTTTCTTCATATCCTTGAATTTTATTTAATACTTCGTCATATATTTGGTCGGCCTTATTAAAATCCATATTAGGAACATAGAATTCCTCTAATTCATCATGTAAATCTTTAGCTGTTTTTATACAATCAAGACCTTTTTGAAGTAAGATGTAAAAAATGGAAGAAATATCGTCTATATCATCTTGTTTTTTTTCAATATAATTTGCATCTAATAGACTATCCATATCATACTCCTCGCCATGAAATTCTATTTTGGTAATTTCATTTGATGTTACTAGAGCAACCTTTAATTCAGGAATTAATAAATGTTCAATTTTTTCAGGATTTAGTGGAGTGTGTAGAATCTCTACATCTAGACCTCTTCGAATAGCTTCATCTGCAATATATTCAAGAACACGAGTTTTGCCAGTTCCAGGAGAGCCTTTAAGTATATAAACACTGGACATGTCTTTTATTATATTATGAATATAAGTTATAACTCCCTCTGGAGTAAATCCTGTTGCAAATAAGTGGCGTTTTTTACCCAGTGATGAGAAAGTATTAGGAAGAATTCTATTCTTCAAATTTTCTTTTAAAATATTAAGTTCATAAAGATTTAAAGCTTCATTATTAAAGGTATACCAATCATCATAAATAGATTTAGCAGCAGCAAAAAATCTGTAAGCTCTTCTAAAGGAATTTCCAATTTCTTTATTTACAGCTAAAATGTTAAATTTTATGCTCTTAAAATTCTCTTCTTTTAAACATATTCCCATATTTACTATATCATCTACTGCACCAGGAGTAATAGGATCTATCATATGGGGAGATGTACCATCAAGTATAGCTACTTTTAATTCTTTAATTAGAACTCCATCTAAAGAATCACTATCAGAGGAACAATGATGAAATTCTACATCATATCCTCTATCAATGTAGTGTTTTCCAATTTTTTTCATAAGGGAAGATTTTCCTGTACCAGGACCGCCCTTTAAGCAAATAATTCTAGTTGCATCCTTTTGGGAAATAATATAATTAAAGTGAGAGTAAAAGCCTTTTCCGGTATTGCCACCTAAAAAATAGTGAGTGGATATTCCAGTCATAATTAATCCTCCAATGATTTCTACACTATCATAATATTATATAAGTTAAAAATGGTTAATGAAAATTCAAATTAATTAGATAAAAGATGCATCTACGGTAATTATTGCGTTGTGATTTGGAGAAACTTTCTTAATTTCCTCATTTATTTGTTTTTGTAATTTAAGTTCTGATTCTTTAGTTATTATAAAGTCATTCTTAACTACTACATCAAATATTAGGTTTTTATAGTCACCTTCACCTACTACTCTAAAATCATGAAAAGAAGATATATGAGGAATTTTATTTAAAACTTCTTCCAATTCTCTTTTTGCACTAAGAATCTCCTCATCCTTTGTAGTTACTGGATCCATATGAATTAGTAGATATATACCCAGTTCAGAAGAAATTTCTTTTTCAGCTCTATCTATAACCTCATGAGCAGCAACAACAGAAATATCAAGAGGAACTTCAGCGTGAATAGAAGCAATTATTCTTCCAGGGCCATAATTATGAACTAGCAAGTCATGAACACCATCTATATGTTCATAGGATAATAACATTTTTTGAATATCTTCTACTAAATCTTCATCAGGAGCAACTCCAAGTAATGGATTTAAAGTATCTTTAATTAGGTTATATCCTGCATAAAGAATTACAAAGGAAACAACTAAACCAATATATCCGTCTATAGGAAGTGATGTGAATTTTGAGATTAATAGTGATATAACTACAGTAGAAGAAGATATTACATCACTTATTGAGTCTACAGAAGAAGCTTTAAGAGCGGAAGAATTTATTTTATTACCTATACCTCTATAGAACCTACTTAACCATATTTTAAATGATATAGATATGATTAAAAGAATAAATGGAAGCAGTGAAAATTCTACAGAAACAGGGTTTTTAATTCTCTCAAAAGAGTTTTTTATGAATTCAAAGCCAACTAATATTACTAAAAATGCAACTATAAGACCAGAAATGTACTCAATTCTTCCATGTCCAAAGGGATGTTCTTTATCTGCTGGTTTATTTGAAAGTTTAAAGCCAAAGATAGTTACTAATGAAGCTCCAACATCGGAGAGATTATTAAAAGCATCAGCAATTACAGCAATACTATTAACTAAAAGTCCAGCAGTGATTTTAATTAAAAATAAAACTATATTTACTAAAATACCAACAACTCCACCAAGATATCCATATCGTTCTCTGACCTTTTTATTTTTTATATCTTCACTATTTTTAATAAATTTTGTTATAAGTTTTTGAGAAATCAATTATTACACCTCTTTATCAATATATTTTTTCTCATAACTATAGTATAACACGAGAACATGTTATAAATTAGGTAAAATTACGAAATTCATAGGAAATGTAGTAAAAGTTTGGTATACTATTACTAATATTTCGTTTTAAGGAGGGGATTAATTATGTCAAAAGAATTGAAGTTCGCTAAAGAACTTATAGATTTTTTGTATGAAAGCCCTACTGCTTTTCATGCAGTGAAAAATGTTAAAGATTCTCTTGAAGGTTGTGATTTTAAGGAATTAAAGGAAGAGGATAAATGGATATTAGAAAAAGGTAGTAAATATTATACTACTAAAAATGGTTCTGCTTTAATTGCATTTACTGTAGGTAATGGTGAGGTTGAGAACCATGGATTTAAAATTATAGGTGCTCATACAGATTCACCTACATTTAGAATAAAGCCAAATAGTGAAATTATATCAGAAAATAATTATATTAAATTAAATACTGAGGTTTATGGTGGTTTAATAAGAAGTACATGGATGGATAGACCACTATCTGTAGCAGGAAGAGTTGCTTTAAAAGGTGAAAATTTACTTAATCCAGAGTTAAGGTTAGTAAACATAAAGAAACCAATATTAATAATACCTAGCTTAGCAATTCATATGAATAGGGAAGCCAATTCTGGAGGAGAATTAAATCCACAAAAAGATACACTTCCACTACTTGCAATGGTAACTGAAGAATTAGAAAAGGATAATGCATTAATAAACATATTAGCTGAGGAATTGAAGGTAAATAAAGAGGATATTATAGATTTTGATTTATTCCTTTATGAATTTGAAAAGGGATGTATTGTTGGATTAAAAGATGAATTTATATCTTCAGGTAGATTAGATGATCTTCAAATGGTTCATGCTGGAATTGAGGCACTAAAAGAAGCTCCAATAACTGAGGGCATAAATGTAATGGTATGTTTTGATAATGAAGAAGTTGGAAGCTCTACAAAACAAGGAGCCGATTCTGATATGTTAGCAAATATTTTAGAAAGAATTGCTCTTTGTCTTGGAAAAGGGAGAGAAGAGTTCTTTAGAGCACTTAGCAGATCCTTTATTATTTCGGCAGATAATGCTCACGCAGTTCATCCTAATAGTCCAGAAAAGGCAGACCCGACTAATAGACCAATTGTAAATAAAGGTCCTGTTATAAAGATAAATGCAAATTGTGCATATACCAGTGATTCAGATTCTTCTGCTGTATATGAATCTATTTGTAAAAAAGCAGAGGTACCAGTACAAAAGTTTGTAAATCGTTCAGATTTAAGAGGTGGTTCAACCATAGGACCAATTTCTTCAACACATTTAAATATACGTTCTGTAGATATTGGAAATCCAACCCTTGCTATGCATTCTATAAGAGAGTTTGCAGGAGTTAAGGATCATAGTTATGTAACAAAATCCTTTATAGAGTTTTACAAAATATAATATAATTATAGGAGCTCCTTCTAACAAAGGAATAATTATTGAAAATAGTGATGGGAAGAAGTAAAATTTAATGTACAACCAGGTAGTTATAGAGGATTAACTAAAGGTAGTTCACAATAGCATATATAAAGAAGCCATTTAAGATAAGTAAGATATAAAGTTACTTTTCTTAGATGGCTTTTATTTAGATATAAGAGAAAGCTAATCCATAGGATAGAAATATATTTACTATTATAGATTTAAGTTAATTTGGTAATAATAATAGTTGAGCATCATTGAAAGGGGATAGCACCATGGAGCACATATTTATTTTAGTAAATTTAATACTTATACTAAGTATAGTTCTTCTTATGTACGTAATCAAAAATAGAAATAAGAGAAGAGCTTATATTAAGATTAGTGACAATAGTTTTTTAGCAGAAAATAAAGAAAAATTGGAAGATGCTATTGATGATATAGCCAGAGACCATAGAGAAATTGAAAAAATAAGTAGAAATGATTTAATTTCCAATTTAGATAAGCATTTTAATAATATATTGGGGTGCCATAATTTATTTAAAGTCGATGAGAATAGAGAGTATTTCAAGATAAAAGGAACACAATGGATATTAGATAATATCTATGTTATTGAAAAAGAGTATAAATTTATAAAAAAACATTTATCAAAGAAATATTTAAAATCACTACCTATACTAAAAAGTGGAGCATTAAAAGGATATCCTAGAATTTATGCTGTATCAAGAGAAATATTGGGAATTTATAGAGATAAGCTAACTAGGGATAATATTAATAAGTTTTTAAAAAGATATCAAGAAACAACCATATTAACCATGGGAGAATTATGGGCTTTACCTATAATGCTTAAAATAGCCTATTTAGAGATAATAGGAAAAAGCTCAGTATTGATAGTGGGTAAAGCTAATGATAGACATAGAGGTGAAAGATTAGCTGATAGGATTATTAAGTATTATAATGAAGAAAATATGAAGAGAGCTATGGATTTCATATCAGAGAACAATATTAAATTTACAGAATACTTTGCGGATGCATTAATAAGAGTTTTAAGAGATAATGGAGTAAATTACGATGAATTAAATTTATGGATAGAAGATAAATTAAGCGAAAATGAAATTACTTTAGATAAGATTATTATAGATTCTAATAAAAGTGATGGTGTCTATTCTACAGCCATTAGTAGTAGCATTAATGGCTTAAGAAATTTAGATAATATAAATTGGGAAGAAGTATTTAATGTTAGCAATAAAGTAGAAGAAATATTAAGTAAAGATCCTGCTATGGTTTATAGTACTATGGATTTTTATTCCAAGGACTATTATAGACATGTTTTAGAAAAAATAGCTAGACAAAATAAAATTTCTGAGACATTTGTTGCTAGAAAAGTACTACAGTGTGCAGAAGAAAATAATGATAAAGAATTTGAAAATCATGTGGGATATTATCTAATTGATAGTGGTAGAGAAAAGCTAAATCATATTTTGAATATTGATTTTAAAGGATTTGAAAAGTTAAAAAATATAATAAAGGGAAGAGCTGTTGGTATTTATATAGGAACTATTGTTATTCTTACAGCCACACTAGCCGGAGGATTTATAACTTGGAGCTATATAAATGATACAAATATATCAATATCTAAATATATTTTATCTGGAATAGTTACTATTATACCTCTCAGTGAGGTTGTGGTATCCATATTAAATTGGAGTATTACTAATTTAAGTACACCTAATGTATTACCTAAAATTAATATATCTGATAGAATTCCTAAAGAAGGAATCACCTGTGTAGTAGTTCCTACTCTAATAGAAAGTATAGAGAAAGCTAAAAGTTTAATGAGAAATTTAGAAACTTATTATTTAGGAAATAATGATGAAAATTTATATTTTGCTATCTTGGGAGATTTTATAGATAGTAATAGAGAAAAAGAAGCAGAAGATGAAGTGATATCTAAATTTTGTTTAGAAGAAATTAATAAGTTAAATATAAAGTATAAGGAATATAATGGTCATTTTTTCTTTTTATGTAGACATAGAAGGTTTAATGAAAAGGAGAATAAGTGGCTAGGATGGGAGAGAAAAAGAGGAAAACTAGAAGAGTTTAATAAGTTTATAAGAGGAGATAAAAATACCACTTATAGTGTTTTAAGTGAAGGTGTGGAAAAACTTTTTAAAGTAAAGTATGTTATAACTTTAGATGGAGATACCATACTTCCAAGAGAATCAGCAAAGATTTTAATTGGAGCAATGCTTCACCCGTTAAATAGAGCTTATACAAAGGAAGATGGGACTGTTTGGAGAGGTTATGGAGTAATACAACCTAAAATTGGGATAGATTTAGAAAGTGCTAATAAAACTTATTTTTCTAAAGTATTCTCAGGAGAAGCAGGTATTGATATATATACATTTGCAATATCTGATGTATATCAAGACTTATTTGGAGAGGGTATTTTTACTGGTAAGGCCATATATGATGTGGATGTATTTACAAAGGTAATTCAGGGAGCAATTGAAGAAAATCAAGTTCTAAGTCATGATTTATTAGAAGGATGTTTAGCAAGAACGGCTTTGCTTACAGATGTGGAGTTAGTGGATGGATATCCTTCTAACTTTATTGCAAGTTGTAAAAGACTTCATAGATGGGTAAGAGGTGATTGGCAGCTATTACCATACATATTAAAGAAAAATAAATTAAATAGATTATCTAAGTGGAAGATGATAGATAATTTAAGAAGAAGCTTAATGTCTCCTTCTATGTTAATTTTATTGCTTTGCTCTTTAGCAGGGATCCTTCCTGATGGTATAGATAAGTGGTATATGTCAGCTTTCATTGCTTTAATAACACCTATTCTATTTAATATGTCAGAAAATATAGTTTCCCCTATAAATGGAATAAGTCTAAGTGGAAAAGTTAAGAATCTCCAAATGGCTTTAAAGCAAGTATTTTTTATATATGCTTTTCTTCCTTTTAAAGCATATTTAATGGTAGATGCCATTATAAGAACACTATACAGATTAATAATAAGTAAAAAAAACTTATTACAATGGCAAACGGCTGAGGAAGCAGAAAGGTCTTCAGGAAAAGACTTTATAAGTTATTTTAAATACATGTGGCAAGAGATAGTAATAGCTTTAGGTATTATGGTGGTAGCATGGAGAAGTGGATTAGATACCTTTTATGTAATGATACCAAGTTGTATTATATGGGTTATTAGTCCAATAATAGCATATATTATAGGTCAGAATATTAATGATGAAACAGTAAAATTAAGTGAAGACGATAATAAGGTTTTAAAAAGGTTAACTAGAAGGATTTGGGCATATTTTGAAGACTTTGTCACTGAGGATACTAACTATCTTGGTGGAGATAATTATCAGGAAGAACCATATAGAGGATTAGCTATGAGAACTTCTCCTACCAATATAGGTATGACTTTAATTTCTAACATTGTTGCTATAGATATGGGATACATTGGGACAGTTAAAGGTATAGAAAACTTGGGTAAAACCATAGATACATTGAAAAGACTAGAAACTTGTAAAGGGCATTTTTATAATTGGTATGATGTGGAGACACTTAGTCCACTATTACCTAAATATGTATCTACAGTAGATAGTGGAAATCTAGTATCTTATTTATACACCATAGAAGAAGCGCTAAAGGAATTAAGAAACACACCTTATTTTAATAATAGAGTTGAGGGTATAGAGGAAACTGTTTATCTTGCCATGGAAGAGCTAGAAGATGAAAGAAAAAAATATATGTATCTTAATGTTATTGAAAGAATAAAAAGAGAAAGAAAAGATATATTAACTTTTTATAATATATTAAATAACTTTGAAGATATTGTACAGGAAGGTATAGAAAATATAGATAGTACTTATTGGAATAAAAAACTATTAGATAATATAAAAGACTATTTAAGTGAAATTAACTTTTTATTTCCATTCATAGATGATATAAATCTATTACCCAGAAGCAAGTATGAAAATATAATTAGAATTATTAGTAGTGATAGTTTAGGGCATATATATGATATTATAAAAGGGTTTAATTTTATATCTAATAATTTAAATGAATTTCAATTAGAAAGAATAAATAAGAATATAGATTTATGTAAAGAAAGAGTAGGTACACTATTAAAACAATTTACAAAAATTGAAGCTGAACTAAATAGAATTATAGATAATACAGATTTTAAATTTTTGTATAATGATGAAAGAAAGTTATTTCATATAGGCTATGATGTAGACAATGAATCATTAAGTAGTAATTACTATGACTTATTGGCATCAGAAGCTAGAACAACAAGTTTTATTGCAGTGGCTAAGGGAATAGTTCCAACATCTCATTGGTTTGCTTTAAATAGATCCTTAACTTTAATGTATGGTAGAAAAGGATTGGCTAGCTGGAGTGGAACCATGTTTGAATACTTTATGCCAAGAATTTTAATGAAAAATTATAGGGATTCTATGTTAGATGAAACCTATAGGTCTGTAATGGAAGGTCAAATAAGATATGGGGATAAGAGGAAGGTTCCTTTTGGTATTTCAGAAAGTGCCTATTATAAATTTGATGTAGATTTAAACTATCAATACAAAGCCTTCGGTGTACCTAAAATTGGTATAAAAAGAGGATTAGAAGAAGAGTTAGTAGTATCACCATATTCTACTATTATGGGGCTTATGGAAAATATACCTAAGTCTATGGCAAATATAAGAAGTCTCTTAAAACTTGAATGTTATGGAAGATATGGATTTTATGAAGCTATAGATTATACAGATAAAAGGATAAAAAGTAAAAAGTTTGAATTAGTAAAATGCTATATGATACATCATCTAGGAATGAGTTTATTGGCTTTAGATAATGTGATGAATAATAATATTATTCAAAGAAGATTTCATAGAATTCCCATGATCAGAGCTGTGGAAATATTGCTTCAAGAGAAAATAAGTAAGAATGTGGTCTATGATAGAAAAGAAGATAATTCACAAGAAGTGAAAGAAATGCAAAGGCAATATTCCATCCATAGAACATTTAAATTTGGAGAAAGTAAGTATCCCCAAACCATACTTCTTGGGAATAAAAATTATAACATCTTATTAAACACGGCTGGTGGTGGCTATTCTAAGTTTAAAAATGTAATGGTATATAGATGGAAAGAAGATTTGATTCGTAGTAGTTGGGGAAAGTTTTTTTATATTAAAGACACTAATTCTAATGAATATACATCTTCTACTTATGAACCTTGTAAAGAGCAAGGAGATAAATACGAAGTTAATTTCTATTTGTATAAGGCAGAATTCATAAAATACTGGAGAGATCTAGAAATAAATACCATAGTTCAAGTAATTCCTGAAGATAATTGTGAAATTAGAACTATTGATATAAAAAATAATAGTAGTGAAGAAAAAATCATAGAAGTTATTAGCTATAGTGAAGTAGTTTTACAAGGGTACAGTGGAGATATAGCACATCCTACTTTTGGGAATTTATTTATTACTACAGAATATATCGATGAATTAAGTGGAATACTTGCAAAACGCAGACCTCGTAGCGAAAAAGACAGGGACATATATACTCTTGAAAGTACACTAGGTGAAGAAGAATTTAAAACAGAGTATGATACGGCAAGGCTAAGTTTTATAGGAAGAAATCATTCAAAAGAAAATCCTATAGCTTTAGAAGAAAATGAATCTTTAAAAAATAATGTAGGGAATGTATTAGATCCTATAATTGCAATTAAGAGAATAATAAAAATTCCTCAAGGTGTAAGAAAATCTATAAAATATATAACAATTACAGGAAACTCTAAGGAGGATGTATTAAATAAGTCAAGAAGTTATCAAGATATTAATATTCTAGAGGAAAGTGTCCTAAGATCTGCTTTAAGTATGGAAGAAAGTCTTATTAATAAAGGAATAAAACCAACACAAGGGATTATTTATGAGCGGTTTGCAAGTAGTATATTATTTAATAACTTTAGTTATACAAAGAGAATAAATAACCTAATTAATCTAAGTAGAAGTCAAAGAAATCTCTGGGCCTATGGAATTTCAGGAGATTTACCTATTGTATTGTTAACTATTAACAAGGAAAAGGAAAGTGATATCTTAAGACAGCTTATAAATTGCCATGGATATTTAGAAGAAAAGGGATTAAAGTTTGATATTGTAGTCATTAATGAAGAGGAAGTAAGCTATGAAAAGCCTTTAGATAATGCACTAAAAAGAATAATATTGAATAGCTCGCTAAATGGGCGAGAAAATACTTCAGGTGGCATATTTATAATTAATAATGAAAAAATATCTAAGGAAGATTTAAATTTGCTTTATTCCATTGCAGCAATAATCGTAGACGGATCAGAAGGGCCTTTATTAAAACAAATTGAAAAAGCCATGGGAAATGAAGATTACCAATATAACTCAAGAAAGTATATATGGGAAATGGGTAAACTAAAAGAAGCTAATTTAAGTTATAGTGATAGTAATATACCTAAAATAGAAATTCAAGAGTTAAGCTTTTTTAATGGATATGGAGGTTTTAATAATGAGGGAGAATATACAATTATACTAAAGAACGGAAAGTCTACACCAGCGCCTTGGATAAATGTTATAGCCAATAATAATAGATTTGGATTTAATATAAGTGAGTCTGGTAGTAGCTATACTTGGTATAAAAATAGTAGAGAATTTAAAATTACTCCGTGGAATAATGATTTCATTGAAGATACCCCTAGTGAAGTTTTATACCTAGAAGAAGGGGATAAACTTTGGTCAATAACTCCTGAACCAATAAGAGATAAAGGAGAGTATGTAATAACTCATGGATTTGGATATTCTAAATTTACTCATTGTACCAATGGAATACTGGGGGAAATTACTGTATTTCCTTCAAAGGAGAGAAGTGCAAAACTTATTAAGGTTAGGTTAAATAATTTAGTAGATAAGGATAGAAATATAGGAATTACTTATATCGCAAGATTGTGTCTAGGAGATTTAAGAGAAAACAATTATAAGAAGATTTACACTGTAATAGATAAAGAGAACAAATACATCTATGGAATCAATCCTTATAGTAGTGATTTTTCATCTAGTCATGTTTATTTAAAAATAAGTGGAGGGAAAAATGAAAGTTTTAGTGGAGATGAAAGAGATTTTATTGTAAGTAAAGAATATATGGATTTTTTATCTGAACATAAAACTATAAGCTTATCAGGAAGGTGTAGTTCAGGATTAGAACCAGTTCTTAGTGAGAAAGTTTACTTAAGCTTAGGAGCTAATGAAGAAAAATCACTGGTAATTATCTTAGGAGCAGAAGACAGTATTGAAGAAATTCAAAATTCCCTTGAAGAGTTTTCAGATATAACTAGAGTTGAGAAAGAGTTAGAAAAGGTAAAAGGTTATTGGGAAAGGCTTTTAACTAAGATAAAGATAAAAACAGAGGATAAAGCTTTAGATTTCATGATTAATGGTTGGCTTCCTTATGAGACTATCAGTTGTAGATTATTTTCAAGAACAGCATTTTATCAATGTGGAGGAGCTTATGGATTTAGAGATCAATTACAAGACTCCATTCCAATGATTTATATACAGCCTGAAATTGCTAGAAATCAAATTATTTATAGTGCTACTAGGCAATTTGAAGAAGGGGATGTGCAACATTGGTGGCATCCAGTTGTAAATAGTGGAATAAGAACTAGATTTAGTGATGATTTATTATGGTTACCTTATGTTACTTGTATATATGTTAAAACAACTGGAGATTATAAGATTTTAGATGAAGAGATTGGATATTTAAAGGATGAGCCTTTAAGAGAAGGAGAAGATGAAAGATATAATGTATCATCAAAATCAGATTTAAAAGAGTCATTATACAATCACTGTATAAGAGCTATAAACAAAAGCTTAAAGTTTGGTTCACATAATATTCCTCTAATTGGAAGTGGAGATTGGAATGACGGAATGAGCACTGTAGGAAATAAGGGTAAGGGAGAGAGCATCTGGCTTGGATGGTTCCTATATGCTATATTAAAAGATTTCAAGGATCTATGCATATATAGAAGGGATCAGGATAATTATGAAAAATATATTAAGACTATGAATTTTATAAAAGAAAATTTAGAGATTCATGGATGGGATGGTAGCTGGTATAAACGTGCTTACTTTGATGATGGTACACCATTAGGATCTCATGAAAATCAGGAATGTAAAATAGATGCCCTTTCACAATGTTGGGCTGTAATATCAGAAGCAGGAGATAAGGAAAGAGCTAATATAGCTATGAGTTCTTTAGAAAAATATTTAGTAAAGCCTAAAGAAAAGATTATATTACTATTGAGCCCACCTTTTAATAAATCAGATTTAAAACCAGGATATATAAAAGGATATGTACCTGGAGTAAGGGAAAATGGAGGACAATATACCCATGGAGTTGCGTGGGTAGCTTTAGCTCTTGCAAAACTAGGAAGAGGAGAAGAAGCTTACAACATATATTCCATGCTAAATCCTATAAATCACAGTTTAAATATAGAGGAAGCAAATATATTTAAGACAGAGCCTTATGTTATGGCTGCAGATATATATTCGGTGAAACCTCATGAAGGAAGAGGAGGATGGAGTTGGTATACTGGAAGCTCAGGTTGGATGTATACTATAGCATTAGAACACATATTGGGCTTTAGATTAATAGAGGGAAAAGGTTTTAAAATTAAACCATGTGTACCTAAAGACTTTAAAGAATACTATATAGACTATGTATATGGAAATGCTGTATATCATATCAAAGTAATTAGAAGTGGTAATTCTACCATAACTTTAGATGGAAATGTTATAGAAGGAGATATAATACCTGTTACCTCTAATGGAGAACATGAAGTAAAAGTAAATATTTAATAAAAAATATAGGAATTGCTTTCATGGCAATTCCTATATTTTTACTATTTAGTTGGAGTGTTTTTATTTATTGATGCTAAGGGTTGATCTTCAAAACCTAGAAGATCCGATTCCTCGTTATAGGTATAATCAAATTCTGCATTAGAGATGTTGTTTGCCACAATTGGATCTACAACATGATTTGGAAGCAGTACATAGTCTTCAAGAGAATGTGCTTTTACAGGTTTGGTACTAGCATCTAAAAAGTCTCTTTCATTAGGACCATAAGGTTTTGCACCATTAGACTTAATAGAATTGTTTTTTGAATCCATATAAAATACCTCCTTAAAGTAAGTGGTGATATATTTTTAAATTATATTAAAATACTGAAATGTATTTAATATGTTTAGTTTGCTTCAATACAGTAAATAAATACTAGAAATTTATGGACTTTTATATAACTCTAATTTAAATAAAAATAATCATATGGTAAGGTTAAAAATAGATAAACTAAAAAAATAGAATAATAATTTCTAATATTGACATAATATAATATTAGAATTATAATAACTTTAATGTAATATTAAAAAACCTTATTATTAATTGATCGGTGAGGCGAAGTAAGTAGTATTAAAAACAGATTTTCAGAGAGTGGTAGATGGTGAGATTATCGCAATTATGCTTGATATGAATGGGTCGCTGAGATGTTGGGTGAATTTAAAGTAGTCTAGCACGGATGCTCACGTTATAGAGCTAGGATATGTTTGTATCTGAAAGAGGTGAGATTTTATTATCTCAAGATAGGTGGTACCGCGTGATTTATGCCCTATGGATTTATTCCATAGGGTTTTTATTTACAATTAAATAGAATAATTTTATGGATTGAAAGGAGAAAAAACATGGAAGATAAGAAAAAAGTTATGTTAAGTGGAATTAAGCCTTCTGGCGATTTAACACTAGGAAATTATTTAGGAGCTATAAAAAATTGGGTAAAACTACAAAATGAATATGAATGTTATTTTTTTATTGCAGATTTGCATGCAATTACAGTAAGACAGATACCAGCTGAACTTAGAAAGAGAACTTTAGAAGTACTAGCAATTTATATTGCTGCAGGAATAGATACAGAGAAGAATACACTATTCGTACAATCTCATGTCCCAGCTCATTCTGAAGCTGCATGGCTTTTAACTTGCCATAGCTATATGGGAGAACTAAGTAGAATGACTCAGTATAAGGATAAATCTAAAAATAGTGGAGAAAGTATAGGGGCAGGATTATTTAGTTATCCAGTTATAATGGCTGCTGATGTATTGTTATATCAAACAGATGTAGTTCCAGTTGGAATAGATCAAGTACAGCATTTAGAATTAGCCAGAGATATAGCTGACAGATTTAATAAATTATACAGTCCAACTTTTAAAATACCTGAACCATACGTAGGCAAGGCTGGAGCAAAAATAATGGACCTTCAAAATCCAGAAAAGAAGATGTCTAAGTCGGAAGAAAACCCTAATGGATATATCTTAATATTAGATCCACCAGAAGTCATAAGAAAAAAAATATCCAGAGCTGTAACTGATAGTGTAGGAAAAGTTAAATTCTGTGATGAGCAACCAGGAGTTAAAAATTTAATGACAATTTTAAGCACCATTGAAGGCATATCTATGGAAGAAATAGAAGAAAGATATAAGGGGCAAGGTTATGCCCAATTTAAATTAGATGTAGCAGAGGCTGTAGTTAAGGAACTTGAACCAGTTCAAAGGAAAGTTAAAGAGCTTTTAGATAATAAAGGGAAACTAGAAGAAATCTTCAAAGCTGGAGCAGAAAAGGCAAATTATGTAGCTTCTAAGACTTTAAGAAAGATGCAAAAGAAAATAGGATTAGTTCAGTATTAATACTAAAGGTACTTTATATAAACTACTATTTATTAGTTTATATAAAGTACCTTTTAATCTTTTTTAAAAATTAATATCTACTACCACATCAGTATTTATGGTTAAGATAGTAGGAACTTGATTATGTATATCCTTTGCAGAATCTTAAGAAGTATATAGGAACATCCTCTTTTTCAAAGGAAGAAAAGATTCCATTATCACATATGGTTAAAATGAAATAAAGGAAAAATATATAAATTGTAATAATTTCTTAATGAAATTGTAAGGTTTTTAAATTATAATATAATTATAGTATAATTTTTTAATATAGTATACTTATTAAAAAATTTAATTTATAATGAATTAATACATTATTATTATAATAATTGGGGTGATTAAGTGGATAGAAAAATCTATGTTGTATTGACACAGACAGGAACTTTTTTTTCAAGAGCTATAAAGCTATATACTAGATATAATTATAATCATACATCTATAGCGTTAGATAAAGAATTAAAGCAATTATATAGCTTTGGAAGAAGAAAAATATATTTTCCACTTCATGCTGGTTTTGTTAGAGAACAAATTGATGGAGGAATATTTAAGCTATATAAAAGGACATCCTGTAGAGTTTATGAATTAAGTGTTACAGAAGATGAATACAACGAAGTTAAAGAAATTATAGATCGATTTGAAAGTGAACATGATAGATATAAATATAATTTTTTAGGCATTTTAGCTATAATGTTACACATACCTTATCAAAGAAGATATCATTTTTTATGCTCACAATTTGTGGCTTACGTACTAAAAGAAGGTAAAATCATAAACTTTGATAAAGATGTTTCTTTAGTGAAACCAGAGGATTTCGATGGAATAGAAAAGGGACAAGTAGTTTATAGTGGCTTATTAAGCCATTATGCATACTAAAATTATAATTATATATTTGTGGAATTATATTTATTATTTTAATATTTATTACAATGGCAGTAAGATGAAAATATCTTACTGCTTTATTTTAGTAGAATTTAATTGAAAATGTTAAATTTAGTATGATATTTAAACTAAAATTTTAGTATTAATTTTAAATGTGATATACATAAAAACATTAATAATATTTGTGTTTATATTAATTAATATGGTATTATATAAAATGTGCTAAAAAGAGATACTATATAAATTGAAGATAATTTTAAATTTAAATAAAGGAGTTAAGGTAATGAGTGATTATATAAAGGAGATAGAGAAAAGAAGAACCTTTGCTATAATTTCCCACCCAGATGCAGGTAAAACTACGCTTACTGAAAAATTACTTTTATATGGGGGAGCAATAAGACTAGCAGGATCTGTTAAGGCAAGAAAGACATCTAAGCATGCTGTTTCTGACTGGATGGAAATTGAGAAGAAGAGAGGAATTTCCGTTACATCTTCAGTAATGCAGTTTGGATATGAAGGATATTGTATAAATATATTAGATACCCCAGGACACCAGGACTTTAGTGAAGATACATATAGAACACTTATGGCTGCAGATAGTGCAGTAATGGTTATTGATGGAGCAAAAGGGGTAGAGGATCAAACCAGAAAGCTATTTCATGTTTGTAGTATGAGAGATATTCCAATATTTACTTTTGTAAATAAGATGGATAGAGAAACAAGAGACCCTTTTGAACTTATGGAAGAGATAGAAAATGAATTGGGTATAAAATCATATCCAATAAACTGGCCTATAGGTACAGGTATGCACTTTAAAGGTGTTTATGATAGAAATAATAAACAAATTCAAATTTTTAAAGCTGGAGATCATGGGCAGTTAGAAGTAAGTGAGACTGTTATAGATTTAGAAGATGAATCACAAGCTAGAGAGGCTATAACCGATAGTCTATATGAAAAGTTACTTGAGGACATAGAATTATTAGATATAGCTGGAGATGCCTTTGATGAAGAAAAGGTGAGAGTTGGAGAACTTACCCCTGTATTTTTCGGTAGTGCTTTAACTAATTTTGGTGTAGAACCATTTTTAGAGAACTTCTTAAAGTTAACTACAACCCCATTAGGAAGAAATTCTGATATAGGAAAGATAGAGGCAACAGATGATAACTTTTCTGCTTTTGTGTTTAAAATTCAAGCTAATATGAATAAGGCTCATAGAGATAGAATAGCTTTTATGAGAATATGTTCAGGTCAATTTGAAAAAGGTATGGAAGTTTATCATGTTCAAGGTGGAAATAAAATAAAGCTAGCACAACCTCAACAATTTTTAGCTCAAGATAGAGAAATTGTTGATAATGCTTATGCTGGAGATATTATAGGAGTATTTGATCCAGGTATATTTAGTATAGGTGATACCCTTTGTTCACCAAGCAAGAAGTTTAAATTTGAAGGAATTCCAACCTTCGCACCAGAACACTTTGCAAGGGTTAGAACTGTAGATACTATGAAGAGAAAACAGTTTATAAAGGGTGTAACACAGATAGCCCAAGAGGGAGCAATTCAAGTATTTAAAGAACTTCACATTGGAACAGAACAAATTATAGTAGGAGTTGTAGGAGTTCTTCAATTTGAAGTTTTAGAATTTAGATTAAAAAATGAATATAATGTAGATATAAAAATGGATATGCTTCCATATAGAAATATTAGATGGATTGAAGCTTTAGAAGGTAAAGTTGATGATTTAAGTTTAACAAGTGATTCTAAAGTTGTTAAGGATATTAAAGATAGAGACTTACTTATATTCCAAAATGATTGGGGTATTAGTTGGGCACTAGATCACAATAAGGGCTTAGTTTTATCTAATATTAGTAAAGGTGAATAATAGAAAAATTCCTCAAATTTTTTTGAGGAATTTTTTATTTATCTATTAAATTTATTTTTTACAGTTAGGTATTCTTCTATGTAGTCCATGGCAATAGTTAGAAGAGCTACTGCAATTATCAAATTAATTAAATTTCCTCCCATAACAAAAAATAAACCAATTAAAACTACCAATAGTAAAAAGCTACCAAACCAACGAAGATACATCATATATGTCAATCCTTTCTACATCCAAGTAAAGTAATAAGTTAGATCTTTTGACTATTTTCTCAAAAATATATAGGATTATAAGATCTGAAAGTCAAAGGTAAAATTATTTTGTGTAAAATATTTAATATTATTCTTTTATATTAAAAAATAAGGTTGAAATTCTTTAGATTTAATGTATAATTTAATTGTATGGATACTGAATTTGTTGTATGGGTACAATATTGCATAATCATAAAGGGGGACTTTAAATGAAAGAAAAGGCATCAATAAAAGCATCGAGAAATAGTTTTAGAATCATTGAAATAGTTCAAATAGGACTTATGGCAGCGTTAACATATATCGCAACTGCAGTTATAGCTATACCAGTGGGAGACAATGCAGTTTTACATATAGGTGATGCAGTACTATTTTTATGTGCCATCTTACTAGGAAAAAAAAGAGGAGCTGTGGCTGCTGCTATAGGTATGACATTTTTTGATTTGTTTTCTCCATACTATATATGGGCACCATTTACCTTTATTATAAAAGGAGTCATGGCATATATAGCAGGAGCTATAGTCTATAGAGGTGATTATCAAGGAGATAAATTTTGGAATAACTTATTTGCATTCATTGTAGCAGGAATAGTTATGATTTTGGGATATTTTCTTGCTGGAGGGTGCTTAAATTACTTTGTATATGGAATACCAACTATTGGACAAGGATTTATAGTGGCTTTAAAGGATATACCAGCTAATATACTTCAAGTAGCAGGGGGAATTGCTATAGCATTGCCACTTTCCATACCGTTAAAAAAATATTTAGCTAAATATTTATAATAGATAGAGCATCACTAAAGGTGGTGCTTTATTTTTTTTATTTTGGGGTAAACTAAATTAAATTAAAAAAATAATCTATTGACAATATATAAATCAAGTACTATTATGTAGATATACCCCCTAAGGGGGGAGGGGAGGTAAAAAATGAGTGAAGAAAGAAAAAAAGCTTTACAATTATTAAAAACAGCAAGGGGTCAGATAGATGGGATTATCAAAATGATAGAAGATGGGCGGTATTGTATCGATATTTCTAATCAAATCTTAGCATCACAAGCTTTATTAAAGAAATCAAACTTAGAAATTCTAAAAGGACACTTAAATCATTGTGTTAAGGATGCAGCAATAAATAATAATATGGATGAAAAGATTGTGGAAATAAGNNAAATCATTTAAAATAGAAGGTATGACTTGTTCTGCTTGTGCAAATAGAGTAGAGAGAGCAATTAGTAAGTTAGAGGGGGTTGAAAAAGCAAATGTAAATTTTGCTACAGAAACTTTAACTGTAGATTTTAATAAGGAAAATTTAAATTCTCAAAAGATAGAGGAAGCTGTAGTTAAAGCCGGGTATGGCGTAAAGAAAAATGGAAAAACCTACAATTTTAAAGTAGAAGGCATGACTTGTTCTGCCTGTGCAAATAGAGTAGAAAGAGTAACTAAAAAATTAGATGGAGTAGAAAATGCTACGGTAAATTTTGCCACAGAGAAGCTTACTATTAAAGTGAATGAAGATGAGATATCCTATGGTGATATAAAAGCAGCGGTAGATAAAGCAGGTTATAAGTTAATTAAAGAGGAAGTAAAAGATAAGGAAAAACAAGGAGAGAAAAAAAGTGAAGCTAGTAAATTACTTACAAGGTTCATATCTTCTCTAGTTTTTACAGTTCCACTACTAATTATAACAATGGGTCACATGGTAGGGATGCATCTTCCATCTATAATAGACCCTATGACAAATCCTTTAAACTTTGCATTAATTCAGTTGATACTAACATTACCAGTAATGATAGCTGGATATAAGTTTTATAAGGTAGGACTTAAAAATTTAGTTAAACTAAGTCCTAATATGGACTCATTAATATCCATAGGAACTTTGGCTGCTTTTATATATGGTATATTTGCTATATATAAAATAATGCAAGGAGATCATGAGTATGCAATGCATCTATATTTTGAATCTGCTGCGGTAATACTAACCTTAATAACCTTAGGTAAATATTTAGAAGCAGTATCTAAAGGTAAAACCTCTCAAGCTATAAAGGCTTTAATGGAGTTAGCTCCTAAAACAGCAACTATAATTAGAGATAACAAAGAAATTGTAGTACCTGTAGAAGAGGTTATAGTTGGTGATATAGTACTAGTTAAACCAGGTGAAAAGTTGCCAGTAGATGGAGAAGTTATAGAAGGAAATACATCTATAGATGAATCAATGCTTACAGGAGAGAGCATACCCGTTGAAAAATCTATGGGAAGTAGTGTAATAGGGGCTAGTATTAATAAAACAGGATTTATTAAGTATAAGGCCACTAGAGTTGGTAGAGATACTGCTCTTGCGCAAATAGTTAAGCTAGTAGAAGATGCTCAAGGTTCAAAAGCGCCTATTGCTAAACTAGCAGATGTTATATCAGCCTACTTTGTACCTGTAGTTATAGGTCTTGCTATAATTGCTTCAGTGGGTTGGTTGATTGCTGGTGAAACACCTATATTTTCTCTTACTATATTTATTGCAGTACTGGTTATTGCCTGCCCATGTGCTTTAGGTCTTGCTACTCCAACTGCCATTATGGTGGGAACAGGAAAGGGTGCTGAAAATGGTGTTTTAATTAAGGGTGGAGAACCATTAGAGACTACTTATAAATTAAAAACCATAATATTTGATAAAACAGGAACTATAACAGAGGGAAAACCCAAGGTTACAGATATTATAACTAATGGTGAATCAGAGGAAAAAATTCTTATTTTAGCAGCTAGTGCTGAGAAGGGATCAGAGCATCCACTTGGTGAAGCTATTGTTAAAGATGCAGAGGAAAAAGGTTTGAGCCTTAAAGCAATTGATAAATTTAATGCTATTCCAGGACACGGTATAGAAGTAGAAATAGATAAAAAATCTATTCTTCTAGGAAATAAAAAACTTATGATGGAAAAAAACATTAATATTTCAAGTTTAGATGAAACTTCTGATAGATTAGCTTCAGAGGGAAAAACACCAATGTATATAGCTATAGATGGAAATGCTGCTGGAATTATAGCTGTAGCAGATACTGTTAAAGCAAGTAGTAAAAATGCTATAGAAAGTCTGCATAAAATGGGTATAAAAGTAGCAATGATAACTGGAGATAATAAGAGAACGGCAGATGCAATTGCAAAACAAGTTGGTATAGATATAGTATTATCAGAAGTTTTACCAGAGGATAAAGCAAATGAAGTGAAAAAGCTTCAAGTTGATGGAAATAGAGTAGGCATGGTTGGTGATGGTATTAATGATGCTCCAGCCCTTGCACAGGCTGATATAGGAATAGCAATAGGATCGGGAACAGATGTAGCTATTGAATCAGCAGATATAGTTCTTATGAGAAGTGACTTAATGGATGTAATATCAGCAATAAAGCTAAGCAAAGCAACTATTAAAAATATAAAGGAAAATTTATTCTGGGCCTTTGGTTATAACGTATTAGGAATACCAGTAGCCATGGGAGTATTACACATTTTTGGTGGGCCATTATTAAATCCTATGATAGCTGCAGGAGCTATGAGTCTAAGTTCAGTATCAGTATTATTAAATGCATTGAGACTTAGAAGATTTAAAGCTTAATATTCCTATTTATATAGGAAACTATATAAATAGTTAACTATTTGTTCTGTTTATCAGGGTTTAAAGGCATTTGATAATTTTAATGATAATATTAAATTATCATACTAATATATATTTTAGGAGGAGAAAGTAATGAAAAAGAAAATATTAATTGAAGGAATGAGCTGTAAAAACTGTGTAGCTCACGTAAAAAATGCTCTAGAAGAGTTAGCTGGAGTTTCAGAAGTAGAAGTTAATTTAGAGGGAAAATATGCTTTAGTAGAAGCTACTGAAAGTAATGATGTTTTAAAAGCTACTATAGAAGAAGAAGGATATGATGTAGTAGGCATAGAATAAAATTACTATAAAGTATATAACAGAAAAATAATAAACGTCTTAAAGTTTACTGGATTTTTATGAAAGTAAACTTTAAGGCATTTTTATTACTTATGGTTTTAAGAAGGTATATTTAAGAATAATCTATTATGTATATAAAATAATAATAATGTACTAATTATTCACATATAATTAAAATAACAGAAATATATAAGTTGACAGGAACTGTTGATTAAATATTCTGAATATTATATAATATAACTATTAAAGTTAATGTATTTTATTAAAAAGTTTGGGGGCGTTTAAAATGATTCAAGTATTTTGTAAAGAAAAAGGCTCTGGGAAAACAAAAGCATTAATGAATTTAGCTAATTCAAAGGTAAGTAGCTCAAAAGGAAATCTAGTGTATATCGATGATGACACAAGAGGACTCCTATGTATTCATAAGAACATAAGGTTTATATGTTCTAAAGACTTTAATATTCATAATTATAAAGACTTTTACGGTTTTATATGTGGCATAATATCTAAGGACTATGATGTGGAAAGTATATTTATAGACGGTATTTTGAGTGACATATGCAATGATGCGGATGATTTTAGTTCAATACTAAATAAATTAGAATATTTATCAGAAAAATTTAAAGTTGACTTTTATGCCAACGTTAGTTGTGAAGAAAATAATATACCAGATACTATTAAAAAATATGTTGTTTAGAGAAAATTAGTATTTACTCTTGAAAAATGATAATAATAATAGTAATATGTATTTAAAATAGAATATAGTAAGAGACGATGAAGAAAAGAAGTAATTAAATGAATTTTAAAGAGAGCTGATGGGTGGTGTAAATCAGTAAAGGATTTTAATGAAATACATTTTAGAGTCTTAGGTCGAAGTAGTAGTAGGCTGTTACGGTTTCCTAACGTTATTAAGGAAGAGAATGATTTAAATTCTTTTAAAGATTTTAAATTATAAATTTGGGTGGTACCACGGAAATTTTCGTCCCTAGTATTTTTATACTAGGGACTTTTTTAGTTTCTTAATTATATTTGTTAAAATTGAAATTATAGCCGAAGATTAAAGTAAAAAACTATAAGATGTTGGAGGAAATTATGGAAAATTACAATGTATATGACGTTTTAAAGGAACGTGGATTTTTAAAACAATTAACACATGAAGAAGAAATGAAAGAAATATTTGCAAAGGAAAAGGTAGCTTTTTATATAGGATTTGATCCCACAGCAGATAGTCTTCATATAGGACACTTTATTGCTATGATGTTTATGTCTCATATGCAAAAGGCAGGGCATAGACCCATAGCTTTAGTTGGTGGTGGTACTGCAATGATAGGTGATCCATCAGGTAGAACAGATATGAGNNAAAATGCTAACTAAAGAGGAAATTGATCACAATATATCTTGTATAAAGGGTCAACTTTCAAGGCTAATAGACTTTAGTGATGATAAAGCAATCTTAGAAAATAATGCAGACTGGCTTTTAGATTTAAATTATGTGGATTTTATAAGAGATATAGGTTCACACTTCTCAGTTAATAGAATGCTTACTGCTGAGTGCTTTAAACAAAGATTAGAAAAAGGATTGTCATTCCTAGAGTTTAACTACATGTTAATGCAAGGATATGATTTCTACGTATTGAATAAAAAATATGATTGCACAATGGAATTAGGTGGAGATGACCAGTGGTCAAATATATTAGCTGGAATGGAACTTATCAGAAGAAAAGAAGGTAAATCAGCTTATGGTATGACATGTTCACTACTTACAAATAGTGAAGGAAATAAGATGGGTAAAACAGCCAATGGAGCAGTATGGCTTGATCCTAATAAAACATCACCATTTGAATTCTACCAGTACTGGAGAAATATTGATGATGCAGATGTGGAGAAGTGTCTATGCCTACTAACATTTGTTCCAATGGATGAAGTAAGAAGACTTTCAGCTTTAGAAGGAGCAGAAATTAATGAAGCTAAAAAGGTTCTTGCTTATGAGGTTACAAAACTAATCCATGGAGAAGAAGAAGCAGAGGGAGCTAAAAAGGCTGCAGAAGCTCTATTTAGTGGTGGAGTAGACATGAGCAATGTACCTACAGTAGAAATTGCTGAAGATATGAAATCTGCTTTAATTCTTGATATAATAGCACAAACAGGTATTGTTCCATCTAAGAAAGAAGGAAGAAGACTTATAGAGCAAGGTGGACTTACTATAAATGATATAAAAATAGAAGATGTTAATGAAACATTTAATGAAAGCTACCTAGAAAAGGATGGATATGCCTTAATAAAAAGAGGAAAGAAAAAATTTTATAAATTAGTGATAGCTTAGTAAAAAAATTTATGAGTATGCCTAATGGTATACTCATTGTTTTTGTAATATACTTCACTAAAATGAAAATGATACGATTAGTTTAATAGGGGGTGAAGTCTATGTCAAATGTATGGAAAATTAATATGGTACAAAACTATACAACAAGAGATGATTTTAACAAGCTCACCTTTAAAAAAGGAGATTCATTTTCTGCTAGAATTTTAAGGTTAGAGGGAAGTACAACTGATGTTATAATAAAGTTACTTGATGGAAGAGTATTTCCGGCAAGGGTAGATGGAGAAATACTTCAAGAAAATTTAGATGATTATATGTTTAAATTTCAACTAGATGGATTTGAAGGAGGAAAATTCCTTCTTAGTATATTAGAATCAAATGTTATAGATAGCCTTGGGAACAATGGTGACTCAGCTATTAAAGATCCATTAATGGAAGAACTCCTTAAGAATTTAGATTTTCCAGTAGGCAAAGAGGATGTGCCTATATTAAAATCTATGCTTAAGAACAATATTCCAATTACAGAAGAAAATCTTTTAGAAATTAAGGGACTTAAGGAATTTATAGATCAAAGCAATAATTCTCCTAAGGATTTAAATAAATTTATTGATAAATTTATAGAAGCTAAAGGAATACAAAATAATAGTTCTGAAGCTAAACAAATAAAAGAAACTTTAGGTAGAGTTTTAAATGAAATTAAGAATTTAAAGATAGATGATGTATTTGTTATGAAAGCTCTAGATATAAAGCTAAATGAACATAATATCAAAGCTTTTTCAAAGGTTATCTCTAATGAATACAGTATTTTACCAGAGATAAAGGAAACTACCAATGTTATTAAAGAGCAGATTATTGGCAATATTAATAAAGATACACAGGGAGAAGTTATTGTTAATAGAAATTCAACTTTCAATGAAGGCGATAAATTAATGTATTCTAAAAAAGATAGTTCTCAACCTATGGTATCAATAAATGAAAGCTTAGAAAGTAAAGAAGTTATATTATCATCAGAAAAGATGATAAACAAAGAAGGAAAGCATTCTAATGATATTATAAATGAAAGAACAATAGGAATAGTCAATGATGAAGATGATCTACTGGTGAAAGTGGCATCTCACGGCAAGGACGAAGTAGATAGCACTAATAAACTCTTTAAGCAGCTTAAATCAGATGTCATGGTAGATAGAAGTATAACCAGCACTATGGTAAAGGATGAATTAAGAGAAAAGATATCCTTTATAAAAAATGATTTATTGGAATTAATTAAGTTATCCCAGAAAGAAACTAGTACTTTTAATAATGTGATTCAAAACTTAGAAACCAAGTTTCAAGAGTTTAAAATGTTTAATACAATAAATAATAATTATTATTTTCTCAATGTTCCACTGGATATGAAAGATAAGGAATATGATTGTAAGCTAATTATTAAGGATGAAAGAAGTAAAGGAAAAAAGTTAGATACTGAAAATATTAAAATAGCGGCTAGTGTAGCCACTGTAAATATGGAAAAAGTAGATGCTTATTTAACTGTTAATAAAAATTCGGCCACTATTGAAATAGAAAGTGAAGCCACATATGTAAAGACATTAGAAAGATTTAAGGGGAAGTTAATTAACGACTTAATGGATAGTAAGTATATGTTTAATATTTTTATAAAAGAGAAAAAACATGATTTTTCTTTTTCAAATTGCAGAAGTTTCTTTGAAGATGATGATTTCACTACAATTAATACTAGAGTTTAGCTAGGAGTGTGCTTATATGGAAGATAGAAAGAGAAAAAAAGCAGCGGCTTTAAAATATGAATATGGGCAGAATGCTCCAAAGGTTACAGCAGCAGGTATGGGTAATGTAGCTGATAAAATTCTTGAAGAAGCAGAAAAAAGTGATGTACCTATTGTATATAATGATGAATTAGCAGATATGCTTACTAAAGTGGATATAGATAGTGAGATTCCTTATGAGCTTTATGATGTAGTGGCAAAGGTTATAGCCTATGTTATGGAGATAGATAATAAGTACAAATAAATTTAAATAAAAAGATTATGAAATAGATAGTAGGTGGTTAAGTGGCATTATATGCAATTTCAGATCTTCATCTAGCCTCCACAGGAGAAAAGCCTATGGATATATTTGGGGAAAAGTGGAGCAATCATGATGAAAAAATAAAAGAAAATTGGAATAGAATTGTGAAGGATGAAGATACAGTATTAGTAGCAGGGGATATTTCATGGTCTATGAATATGGAAAATGGCAAGGCTGATTTAGAATTTATAAATAATCTTCCGGGGAGAAAAATATTTGTTAGGGGAAACCATGACTATTGGTGGACTGGAATTACTAAGCTTAATTCTATGTTTCAGAGAATGGAGTTTATCCAAAATAATTTTTTCGTATATGAGGATTATGCTATATGTGGAAGTAGGGGATGGATTTTAAAGAATAATCCCAAATTTAATTCTCACGATAAAAAAATCTATGATAGAGAACTTATAAGATTAAGATTTTCCATAGATGCAGCCATAAAAAGTGGTTTTAAAAAAATAATATGTATGATTCATTATCCACCTATATTTCCTAATATGCAGGAAAATGAATTTTTAGAAATGTTTAAGGAATATAAAGTGGATAAGGTAATCTATGGACATCTTCATGGTGGAGGACTTTTAAATGTTTTTGAAGGAGAAAAAGATGGGGTTGAGTATATTTTAACATCCTGTGATTATATAGATTTTGCTCCTATTAAGATTTTAGATTAATAAAAAATTCAATAAAAGTCATATAAAATACCATAAAAAATACCATTATATGATATAATTAAATACGGATTAATAGAATTGGTTAGTAAAGGAATGACATATATGGCAGTTATTGAGTGGAAGAGTTTTTTAATTCCATACGACCAAGCAGTAGAGGAATTAAAAGTAAAGTTTAGAAGTATAAGAAGAGAATTAAGAAAGAAAAATGAATACTCACCTATTGAATTTGTAACGGGTAGGGTTAAAGAGGTTTCCAGTATACTAGAGAAAGCTAATAAATTTGATATACCTTTAGATAGAATCCAGTATGAAATGGAAGACATTGCTGGACTGAGAATCATGTGCCAATTTGTAGATGATATAGATAAAGTAGTAAATATAATACGTGAAAGAAAAGACATGCATATAATTTATGAAAAAGATTATGTTACTAATGTAAAATCTAGTGGTTATAGAAGTTACCATATGATTATAAAGTATCCAGTAAATATGGCATCTGGAATGTGTGAAGTGCTTGCTGAATTTCAAATAAGAACTTTGGCAATGAACTTCTGGGCTACAGTGGAACATTCTTTAAACTATAAATATAAGCATGCTATACCAATAGACATTAAAGGAAAGCTTAAAAATGCAGCAGATGCAGCCTTTAACTTAGATACAGAAATGTTAGCAATAAAAGATGAAATAAAGGATGCTCAAAAGCTATTTGAGGTAAAATCTTCTTTAGTAAGTAATATAGTGGAAAATATATTAACTATATCTTCCCTAGGGAAAACTGGAGAAGCATCAAGGTTTACAGAAGAGCTTAATAAGTTATTAGAAGTAGGAGATGTATTTGAACTTACAAGCCTATTAGAAGAAACTAAAAAGGTTCTTGAAAGGTACAAATAATTCATTGGTACAAAAGTTTTATATTCCTCATATGATGATATAAGCAATATTTCATGAGGTATAAAATGAGTGAGCAATTAATTAAATTTCAATCAACTACTTATGGAGATAAGTATGTAGATGCTAAGGTTGAAACTGGTGATGATAACAGAAGTGTTATCTATGGTAGAGTAATTGATAAGAATAATAAACCAATTAGTGATGCAGTAGTAAAGTTAATCATACTTGAAGATCCAAATGACCCATTAAGTATATTACCTATAACCCATACTTTTACAGATGAATATGGTCAATTTTTATTTGGTCCATTACCACCAAATAAGACCTATCTAATAAAAATATGGCATGATGATATTTATGTTAGGCCTATTACCATAAAAGATAAAGAGGCAAGACATAGTTGCATAACCATAAGAGAAGGTAAAAATTCTGATAATAGTGAAAGAAAATTACCAATAAATCATAGTGAAAAATAAAACAGAGGATATTTTCCTCTGTTTTTTATAATTAGATTAATTAGCTACTATATTTACAAGTCTACCTTTAATAACTATAACTTTTCTTACAGTTTTTCCTTCAAGGTTAGATTTTATTGTTTCATCATTTAAAGATGCTTCTTTTATTTCATCCTCAGAAGAAGAGGTTGCGACATTTATTTTTGCTTTAATTTTACCATTAATTTGAATAGCAATTTCTACTTCATCTTTAACTAAAGCAGCTGGATTAAATTCCGGCCACTTTTCATTAAATACTGAGTAGCCCATCCCAAGGTTTTCCCATTGTTCTTCACTGAAGTGAGGAGCAAAAGGAGCTAAAAGCTTAATATAATCAACTAATACTTCTTTTAAGAAATCAGTATTTTTAACAGCTTCATTTAGGTACTTATTAAGAGCATTGGTAAGCTCCATAAGTCTTGCAATGGCAGTGTTGAATTGAAGCTTTTCAGCATCCTCACTAACACCTCTAATTGCAAAGTGTCTCCAGAAGTTAAGCTCTTTTTCAGGTGCTTCTATTACATTTTTAGAAGACTTATTACAGTTGATTTCTGGAATTGATGTATCAAGGGTTCTTTCTATTCTATCTACAAATCTACCAATAGATTTTAATCCATCATCACTCCAAGCGCCGCCATCAGTGTATCCAAATCCAAACATTAGGTACATTCTAAACACATCAGAGCCATACTCTTTAATGTAGTCATCAGGAGATATTGTATTACCTTTAGATTTACTCATTTTCTGTCCATCTGGTCCTAAGATTAAGCCTTGATGAGTTAATGATAGAAATGGTTCATCAAAGGTTAGAAGTCCCATATCTCTAAGAGCCTTAGTGATAAATCTTGCATATAGAAGGTGCATACAAGCATGTTCAGGGCCACCTACATATTTATCTACTGGAAGCATCTTATTTATTATTTCACTATCAAATACTTTTTCACTATTTTTATTATCTGCATATCTCAAATAATAGAAAGATGAACATACAAAGGTATCTAAAGTATCTTCATCACGGTGTGCAGCACATCCACACTTAGGACAAGTTACATTTATAAAGTCTTCAGATTTTGCAAGTGGAGATTTTCCATCTGGTGCAAACTCTACATTGTATGGAAGTTCTACAGGTAATTGAGCTTCTGGCACTGGAACAGTTCCACACTTATCACAATGAATCATTGGAATTGGAGCACCCCAATATCTTTGTCTAGAAACTAACCAGTCACGTAGTCTGTAGTTAACTTGTTTTTTACCAAGACCTAACTTTTCAAGCTCTGCAACCACTGCATCCTTAGCTTCTTCTCCCTTAAGACCATTAAATTTTCCACTATTCATCATTGGACCATATTCAGTGAATGGAAGAGCATCTACACCTTCTATAACTCTCCCTATAGGAAGATTATATTTTTGTGCAAAAGTATAGTCACGGTCATCATGAGCTGGAACTGCCATTACTGCACCTGTACCATAAGTATTAAGTACATAGTCTCCAACCCATATTGGAATCTCACGGCCATTTATAGGATTTATAGCATAGGAACCAGTGAATACTCCTGTTTTTTCTCTAGAGATAGATTGTCTTTCTATATCACTTTGCTTTGCAGATGTTTCTTTATAAGCTTCAATAGCAGCCTTATTTTCTTCTGTAGTAAGCTTTTCAACTAATTCATTTTCAGGAGCAAGAACAACGTAGCTAACTCCAAATAAAGTATCAACTCTTGTGGTAAATGTGTTGAATTCAATATTAGAATCCTTAACTTTAAAAGTTACTTCTGAACCAGTTGATCTTCCAATCCAGTGCTTTTGCATAGCTTTAGTTTTTTCTGGCCAATCAAGACCATCAAGTTTTTCTAAAAGCTCATCTGCATAGTCTGTGATTTTAAGGAACCATTGAGTTAAGTTTTTCTTTGTTACTTCACTTTCACATCTTTCACAATGACCTTCTACAACTTGCTCATTTGCAAGTACTGTGTTACAGCTAGGGCACCAGTTTACTGGAGCATTTTTTCTGTAAGCAAGACCTTTTTCATACAATTTTAAGAATAACCATTGGGTCCACTTATAATAATCTGGTCTGCAAGTAACAACTTCATTTTCCCAGTTGAACATTGCACCCATTGCTTTAAGTTGTTTTTCCATAGTTTTAATATTTTTATCTGTGGAATCTTTAGGATGTATTCCAGTTTTAATTGCAAAGTTTTCTGCTGGAAGACCAAAAGCATCAAAGCCCATTGGTTGGAATACGTTATATCCTTGCATTCTCTTCATTCTAGCCCATGAATCTACTGGTCCGTAGTTAAACCAGTGTCCTGCATGTAATTGGCTTCCTGAAGGGTATGAGAACATTTCAAGAACGTATAATTTTTTATTCATATTGTTTTCATCAAATTTATATAGGTTTGTTTCTTCCCATTTATCCTGCCATCTTTTATCTGTAGCAGTTCCATATTTAGCCATAGTAATCCTCCTTGTTTGATAAATATCAAATATTATTTTAAATAAAAAAAGCTTTCATCTCTTATGAAAGAGACGAAAACTATAATTCCGCGGTACCACTCTATTTAGACCATAAAGGTCTCCCTTGATAATATAACGGTTAAATCCGTACTTGCTTTTAACAAGTAAGCTCCTAGGCAAGTTCATATAAGCTTATTACTACATTACACCAAGCTGTAGCTCTCTTCAAATAAGTAATTATATTACTACTCCTCATCACTGCAATAAATAATTAAGTTTTTAAAAATTATACATTAAGAGTTAAGTAAATGTCAAGGGATTTGAATATCATATCCCTAAATTTTAAATTTTTTAGTTCTCACACTATTTATGAATACCGTAAGAACGTAGTCAAATATAAAGAAGGCTATATTTCCACCTATAAATATAATTATTAAAGGGTATTGCATTTGAATTGTAGCCATAAATAATTGTTTATATAAAAGAAATGCTATAAAGGTTATTGCGTTAAAATAAACTAATTTTAATGCGATTTCTATTGGTGCATTTCTTTTTTGTTCTATAAGAAATTTTACTATGCCATAGGGACCAAAAATTAGCACATAAAAAATACAAAGAGTTTTGTCTGGGATTATGAAATAAGCTAATACAGAGGAGCCTATATATACTAATAAAGTAGTTTTCATATCAGCAATAAGTATTCCCAGGGGAATAAGTGCTGAAGTTAAGCCTAATAAGAATAAAGTGTTAAAGGTAATAAAATTAGCGGCATACAAGATAATAAGAGTCAAAGCAATAAGCATACCGCCCTTTGCTATATTAGAAGCCTTATTTTCTTTCATAGTAACCTCCTTTTAACAACAACTAATACAATCTCCACCCATACATTCACAACATGTATCTAACATCCAAATATTTAAGCAAGTACTACACATATCATTAGAGCTATTTCTTTGTCCATAATAGTTACTTCTATAGGTATTCTGTGTATGGTTTAATTGATTAAGCATTTGTCTATATTCAAAGTTATTAGGGTCCATTTTGCAAGCTGTATTTATTAAATTATTTGCACTGTCATACCAGCCTTTTCTAAGGTGAACAACCCCCATTAAAAAGTTCCATTCTGCAGTTCTATTAGTTATAGTATTAAGTTTTGCTTCTGCACCACCAATATTTCCTCTATTAATATCAATTCTAACAGATTGAAGATTGGGATCATTATAGCTATTAGAACTTCCACCATAGTTTGAAGAAGTATTTCCATAGTTAGAGGAGCTACTGTTAAAATTATTTTTTTTGCTTAATGTATCATAAGCCTCATTTATTTCTCTAAGTTTTTCCTCTGCTAAATCTTTTAGTGGGTTATCAACATACTTGTCTGGATGATACTGTTTTACTAACTCTCTATAGGCCCTTTTGATTTCATCTTGAGAAGCATTTTCTTTAACTCCAAGTACTTCATAAGGATTTTTCATGTTTCTTGTCACTCCTTGATTTTATAGTTTCGATTTTATTCATAAGTCCTAGTTGTAATATATTAAATAGTAAGTCTTTATTTTTATTTATCGGAAGTTTATCTAAAGCTTCAGAAGTAGAATTTGCACTCATTATTAAGTTAAACTCTATTCTACTGCTTTGTTTAATAATTAAGTCTTCATAGGGTAGGTTTTCAACATTGAAGGCTTTGTTTAAGGCGTTAAATTTATGTTTTTCCATATCTTCCTTTAAGTCATCAAAGGCATCTATTATATAAATCCATCTCCCTAGATTATAACCTAAATCATATAGTTCATTATAAAAGTTCTCATCTTTATAATAGTAAGATACTATAAAAGCTGTTAAAGATGCAAAAGGGTCACTGAGTTCATCAATAGATATGATTTCTTCGGATTTCTCAAGGAAGCTTAACTTCTTTATATTTTCTTCTATATTAACTAAAATTGGAGATAAATCCTCTTTAGATTTATTTATAAATTTTTTTATGTACATAGAAATAAACTTTTTACTTAGAGAATTATCATCATTATAATCATCTAATAATTTGTAGTATACTAGAGACACATTACAAAAGGCAGCATAATCTAAAGCTCTATTATCTATAACCTTAGGCCTTTTTTTCATAGGATGAGCTATACATTTAGTAACTACATACTTATGTTTACTGTATTCTAAGCTATCCAAAAGTATACCTAAAAAAGTCATATCATAATTTAAAGTCATTCTGCATAAATTAGAAAAATTATTTTTTATAGATATACATAAGCCACAATAGTAAGCTTTGAACATTTCATAGTCCTTAATTTTTAATTCCATTTTATAGGGTGTTACATAACCAAACATTATACTCCTTTTACTGATCCTTCTCCATTTAATATTTCAAAGATTGTTTTAGCGGTGGTATCCTCCATAGTATATCCAAGTAAAGCTACAATTTCTTTTATTTCTTCCTCATCCGTTGATTCTATTTCTAAATAAGGAAAGGGACAAAAGCTCTTATCATTTATATCAATTTCAATAAGAGAATTCTTATATTTATAACTTTCTCTATGTTTTTTTATTGATTCTACTAGTTCAAGACCAAGGGAGGTGAAGATTTGACTTCCAATGGTGCTATTGTCTATAACAATTTCATTTTCTTCCATAACCTTATACTTTTCTTGGCTTAGAAGTTTTTTTGTAGTCATATAATTTATTATTACATTATTTAAATTATCTTCCACTATTCTAATTCTAGCATAACCTTTTTTACTTAGTAGTCTTCTATCTGAAAAATCATAGAGGTTATTAACTTGATTTTCATCCTTAACTTTATCACAGCCTAAACTGTTAAGTTTAGATTTTATTTCATCTACATCTATCTTTAAGATTCTTGTTTCCATTTCTTCCAAGGATAGCACCCCTTTTTCTTTAATGATGACATTATACCTTATGTTTAAGATTATAACAAATTTTATTGATATTGTTAAAAAAAAATATATAATTATTCTTATACTGTTAAAAATCTATAGTAGATATACTAGAATAGTAAATATACATAAAGATATGTATACTAAAATTTATGGAGGTAAGATATGGAGTATATAAATGAAATTAATATAAATGAAGCTATTATTCATATTTTAGATAACAATTCCGATGAGCCAGTTTTAAATGAGTATCCCTTAGAATTAACAGAAGAGGTCTATACTTTTATTTTTAAACACATTCAAAGATGTTTAAAGGATGAGGAACTTAAATATGCCATTTTTAATAAGGAGAGAAATATTGTAAAGGAAGTATGTCAAGAATATTTGAATGGAGAAAACAATCTAACCAATGTATCTAAGGAGTTAGCTAGTCAGATGTTTATCTTGATGAGATCAAAGGGGAGCATACCATCCTGTGATTTGCTTACTGTATCCTTTACTACAGAGTATGGAGCATTTATAGGTATATTTAAGATGGACTATATTAAAAATTATATGCACAATGTAGAGTTTGTAGATGGAAAGATTGGAATAGATATAATACCTCAATTTACAGGACTACCTTCAAGTAGTTCAAGGATACAAAAGTGTGCATTTATTAAGGTTATGGCTAGTGATAATCCCTATGATTTATTAGTAATTGATAAGCAAAGTAAAAGCAATAAAGAAAATAAAGAATATGGAGCTAATTATTTTATAGATAATTATTTAGGCTGTACTATAGTAGAAAATGAAAGAGATAAGACAAAGCAGTTTTTGAAAGTAGCAGAAAAATGGACTCAAAATGCCCTTAGTGAAAATGCAGAAGGACAAGAAACAGTACGTAGAGAAGTTAAGAAGAGGCTCAGAGAAGAAGATTCTATAGACTTGAATAATTTTGCAGAAGAAGTTTTTAAAGAAAATCAGTCTCTAAAAGAAAACTTTAGAACCTTTGCAATTGAAAGTGGAGTAAGTGAAACTGTAGATTTAGATAAGCAGTGGATAGAAAAGAAATTGAAGAGAGTTAGGCTAAAAATAGATAAAGATATAGACCTATATATATCAGAAGAAGCTTATAGTGATATTAATAGATTCGAAATTGAAAGAGTCGGGGATGGTAGTATTAATATGAAAATAAAGCATATTATCAATTACACTGAAAAGTAGCCAGAATAAAAAAACATGGAATAAAAATTCCATGTTTTATTTTATCTTATTTCATTGAGTCTATTGAACCTAAAACAGTTGTAACTTTATCTTCTACTAATTGTTGAAGATTAGTTCTTGCAACTCCAAGATATTTTCTTGGGTCAAATTCACTTGGTTTATCTGCAAATACTTTTCTGCAAGAACCAGTAACACAAAGTCTTAAGTCTGTATCCATGTTAATTTTGCAAACAGCCATAGATGAAGCTTTTCTTAACATTTCTACAGGTACACCCTTAGCACCTTTTATGTCTCCACCATTTTCGTTGCACATTTCAACATATTTTGGATCTACAGCAGAAGCACCATGAAGAACTATTGGATATTTTTCAAAGCCAGCTTCTTCTAACTTTCTTGTAATAGTTTCAAGTCTTTCAAAATCAAGTTTAGCTTCGCCTTTAAATTTATATGCACCGTGGCTTGTTCCAATAGCTATTGCTAATGAATCAACACCAGTTCTCTTAACGAAGTCAACTGCTTGGTCTGGATCAGTGTAAGTAGCATCTTTAGCAGATACATTTACATCATCTTCAACTCCAGCAAGTTTACCGAGTTCAGCTTCTACAACAACTCCATGTGCATGAGCATATTCTACAACCTCTTTTGTAAGTCTTACGTTTTCTTCATAATCATAGTGAGAACCATCAAACATAACAGAGGTAAATCCATTGTCTATACACTCTTTACAAAGTTCAAAAGAATCGCCGTGGTCTAGGTGAAGAGCTACATCAACTCCACTTTCCTCAACAGCAGCAAGTACCATATGTCTTAAATAAGCTGGTCTCATATATTTTATAGCTCCACTAGAGCATTGAAGTATTACAGCAGAGTTTTGAGCTTTAGCTCCATCTACAATTCCCTGAATTATCTCCATATTGTTAATATTAAAAGCTCCTATAGCATATTTGCATTCAAAAGCCTTTTTAAACATTTCTTTAGTAGTTACTAATGCCATAACATTATTCCACCCTTCTATTTATAAGATTAAGTCTATAATTTTATTATAGTTCAATCTTTAGTTAAATGCTATATAGAAAACCACATTTTGAAATCGTAACCAAGAACTTATCAAAAAATATTTCCTATTGATATAGATTCTAATTCTTTTACTTGATTAATTAGAATTTTTACCACATGAATAGATGAAAGAGCTTCATCTTTATTTTTACATTTGGAGTATTGACTAAGCTTTATAACTTCACTATAAATGTTATCAAAGTCTGTATGATTTAAAAATAAAGTTAAGTTTGCCACGTGTCCTTCATAGATGTTTAACAATTCAAAAGACAACATATAACTTTCATCCCAATTATCATTTACTATGTTTTCTTCTATTTCTGACGAAACATCTAAAAGCTTATCACAAGTTAATACTATATATTTGCTGGCAAAAAAAAGAATGAATATCATTAGAAAGAATATGATGCATGTTGCTATCATGTTTTTCATTGTATAGAAACTCCTCCTTAACTCTCTTTTTCATTATCACTAACATTAGTTTGATTTTTAAGTTGAAAGTAGAATTTTTGGTTATTTGAATAGACTATTGCAATGAGTACATCTTTATAACTTTTAATATTATTTTTAGCGAGTTTTTCTTCTAACCAATAATTATCTTTTTCAATAGACTTAAGATTGGCCTTGTTTATAACACCATCTAATATTACGGGCATGGGAAGAGGCTCATCTTCTATTTTTATATTAAAATCTTCCCTTGTAGGTGGTTCATAGTCTTTGTAAGGAACAATAGACAGAGAACCATCAGTTTCTAAAATTGCGTAATGTATTTCTTGTAAATTAAAATAACCATTTTGTCTAAGCTCACCTAAAAGGTCATCAAGATTATATCTAACTTGCTTTAATTCCTTCACATTTACTAGTCCGTCTTTTATAAGTATACTAGGTTGACCGTTTAGAATAGAGCGAATGTGTTCACTTTTAAGTTCTAAAAAGGAAGTCATTACTTGAAGAAAAACTAAAGTAGTTATAGGAACTATAGCATATATTAGCGGAATTCGGTTATCGCCCATAGGGAGAGTTGCAAGTTCAGAAATCATTAGTGCAACTACAAAATCTACAGGTTCTAACTGTCCTAGCTGTCTTTTACCCATAACTCGCATAATGAAAATTAAATAAACATATAGTATAACTGTTCTAATTATAAGTATAAACATAAATATCACCTATATTTCTAATATAATGCTAAATATAGTATGCACAGAATATAATAAATTATTTGTGGTTTGTTGGTTTCATATTTACAATTATGTAATATAATAAGTAATACAAATATATAATATCATTTAAGTTTAAATTTTATTAGGATTATGATTTTATTAGTTAATTAAGGGATTAGGAAATAATATATGATAACTAAATAATTATAATAGAGGTGAGAGTATGGATAAAATTAAGATAAGAATAGAAGAAAGAATCATAGAAGTTCATAGAGGAATAACGTGTTATAATTTGATAAAAAGATATGGCCATGACAATAAAGTACCTATAGTTTTGGTTAAAGTGGATGGTAAACTTAGGGAGTTATCAACTGTTCTTGAGAAGGATTGTGATATAGAATTTGTTGATATTACAGATAAACAAGGAATGCTGTGCTATATAAGAAGTTTACAATTTGTTTTAATAAAAGCTACCAAGGATTTATTTCAAGATAGTAAAATAACCATAGAACATTCTTTAAGTAAAGGATTATTTGGTGAAATATATAAAGACATGCATTTAAGCATAGATGATGTATATGCCATAAAAAACAGAATGCTTGAGATAGTAGATGCTAACATGGAAATTGAAAAGAAAAGTTATAGTAAGCAAGATGCTATAGATTTATTTAGAGAAACTGGCATGGATGATAAGGTTAGTGTTTTTAAAAATGTAAATGAGAGTAGCATAATAATTTATAAGTTGGGTGAAGAAATTGGTTATTTTTATGGACCAATGATACCTAATACAGATATACTAAAATATTTTGATTTAATTTACTATGATCCAGGGTTTATTCTTAGATTTCCAACTCAAGAAGAGCCAACCCAAATTCCACGATTTGAAAAACATAGGAAGTTAGCAAAGATATTCTATGAAGCTGAGAAATGGGGAGATATACTAAATATAGCCCATGTAGGTGCTTTAAATGATGAGATAGAACATGGTGATATTGTGACTTTAGTACGAGTTGCAGAAGCTTTGCACGAAAAGAAAATAGCTAATATTGCTGATAAAATAAAGAAAAATCGTGATATAAAGTTAATATTAATAGCTGGACCATCATCTTCAGGAAAAACTACATTTTGTAAGAGGTTGGGAATTCAAATGAGAGTTAATGGATTAATTCCAGTACCAATATCATTAGATGACTATTTTATAGATAGAGACCTTACTCCAAAGGATGAATTTGGAGAATATGATTTTGAAAGTATAACTGCATTGGATTTGCAATTATTTAATGAACAACTAAAAATGCTTTTAAATGGAGAAGAAGTTGAGCTTCCAACCTTTAATTTTATAACAGGTAAAAGAGAATGGTTAGGAAATAAAGTGAAGCTTCCAGATAGGGGAGTAATAGTAATTGAGGGAATACATGGCTTAAATGAAGTCCTAACAGCTTCAATTCCTCATAATCATAAATTTAAAGTATATATTAGTCCATTAACTCAAATAAATATGGATGTTCACAATAGAATAGCAACGACGGATGTAAGAATGATTAGAAGAATAGTTAGAGATTATTTGTCAAGAGGATATGATGTAGAATATACACTGAAAATGTGGGCATCTATAAGACGAGGAGAAGATAAGAATATATTTCCATATCAAGAAGATGCAGATGTAATGTTTAATTCAGCACTTATATATGAGTTAGCAGTTTTAAAGAAATATGCATTAGAAGAGCTGTATAAAGTGAAACCAGAAAGTTCAGTCTACAATGAAGCAAGAAGACTTATAGAATTTTTACATTTTTTTAAAGAAGTAGATAGGGATGTTGTTCCAACAAATTCTTTAATTAGAGAATTTATAGGGGGAAGTTGTTTTTATCAATATTAAATTTAAAATGAATATTAATTAAATAGAGCTAGGTAATAATGGTATACAAAAAACACTATTATCTAGCTCTATTTATATCGAAAAAAAATATATATTGTCAATAAATTTTATGGTATAAATATTATAGATATATTTTTACATAATTCTTATTTAAAAGTTACATATTTTTAATCTTTAACTAATGGTATTATATAAAATGGATATACTAAGTAATAACTATTAATTCAGGAGTCAATGAAATATTAAATTTTAGTATATTCTATAGTGGTATTTTATAGGAGGAAATTATGAAAAGTTATAGCGTGTTTGACATTCTTGGTCCTATAATGATTGGACCTTCAAGCTCACATACAGCAGGAGCTGCAAGACTTGCAAAATTAGCTGCAAAGATTGCAGAAGATGATGTTAGGGAAGTTAAATTTTTACTTCATGGCTCCTTTGGAAAAACTTATAAAGGACATGGTACAGATAGGGCACTAGTAGCAGGAATCCTAGGTATGGATCCATGGGATTATAGATTAAAAGAGTCTTTTACTATAGCAGAAGAAAGAGGAGTAAAATTTACCTTTGAAGAAACGGATCTAGGTGATGTACATCCTAATACAGTTAAATTTGTAATGAAGGATTCTAAAGGCATAGAAACCACTGTTACAGGTTCATCCATAGGAGGCGGAAATATAGTTATATTTGAATTAGATGGACAAAGTATCCATTTTACAGGAGAATATCCAACTATTATAATTACTCATCGCGATGTACCAGGAATGATATATAATGTTAGTAATCTTTTATTTAATGAAAATATAAATATAGCTTCAATGAATGTATATAGAAAAGCTAAGGGATTAGAAGCTTCAACGGTGGTTGAAACTGATGGGATAGTAAATCATCATGTGGTAGATAAAATAAGAAAGATAGAAAATGTGAAAAATGTAGAGGAAATATTACCACCAATGAAAGGAGAGTAGCTTTAATGTTTTTATCAAAGGCGACAGAAATAATTGAATTATGTAATAAAGAGAGCATAACCATTGCAGAATATACTATAAGAGAGGAACTGGAATCTTCAGAAACTTCTAGGGAAGAATTAATAGAAATGATGAGAGAAAATCTAAAAGTTATGAAGTCTGCAACTCAAGAAGCTATGGATAAAGAGATTATATCTATAAGCGGTCTTATAGGTGGTGATGCAACTAAGATTAGAAAGTACTTCCAAGAAAAAGAAACCTTATGTGGTGATTTTATAGTTAAAGCTATGGCAAGAGCATTATCTTGTTCTGAGGTTAATGCGGCTATGGGAAGAATAGTAGCAGCACCTACTGCAGGGAGCTGTGGTATTATACCTGCAGCTATTATTACAGCAGGGGAGAAATTAGATAAAACTGATGATGAAATGATAACTGCTTTATTTACAGCTTCGGGGGTTGGAATTTTAATTGCTAAAAATGCAACGCTAGCAGGTGCTGAAGGTGGATGTCAAGCAGAATGTGGTAGTGCAGCTGCTATGGCTGCAGCTGCCATTGTAGAAATGATGGGAGGAACTCCTAAAATGGCCTTTGACGCAGGGGCTATGGTAATAAAAAATGTGGAGGGCTTGGTTTGTGATCCAATAGCAGGCTTAGTTGAGATACCATGCGCTAAAAGAAATGTAGCAGGAGCAGTAAGTGCCCTTACCATGGCAGACGTGGCAATGGCAGGTGTTGAGAGTAAAATTCCTTTTGATGATACAGTCATATCTATGTACAAAATAGGAAGAGCCTTGCCTAGTGAATTAAGAGAAACTGCATTAGGTGGTCTTGCGATAACTCCATGTGGTCAAAAGTTAAAAGAAAAAGTATTTTCTAATAAATAAAAAACTAAAATAAAGTATTTCACTACAGTTACACCTTTAGCAAAAATATAGGTGTAACTGTTTCTTTATGAAATGAATAGAGTAAATATATATCTATGTTATATTGTGGAGGAAAATATGAAAGACTTTAAGAAAAAAGATTTTATTGGAAAAGAGGAAGTAGTAACATTAACTATAGTATTAATCTCTATTGCACTACTTTTTATAAATATAGATTCTAACATAATTAATGTTATAATGTATTCATTAGTAATGATTCCTTTAGCCATTTTATTAGGAAGGGGAACTTCAAAAATATCAGATTATATAGGTGAAAAAAGAGGCGGCCTGATTTCAGCTACAGCAGGTAATGTGCCAGAACTTATGATGGGACTTTGGTCTATAAAGTATGGTATGATTTCCATGGCAAAGGCAGGGCTCTTAGGGGCTGTTATTACAAATATGCTACTTGGTTTAGGAATTGCAGTATTTTGTGGTGGTATAAAATATAGGGAACAAAAATTTAATAAGATAATTGCACGTACAAATTTAAATATGTTATTTTTAGTTATGTTTACAATAATAATTGTATCCGCTTTAAATAGATACTCTATTGTTGATAATGGTAGTTTTCAAAAAATAAGTTTAATAATAGGTGTTGTATTGATATGCGTATATATATTAGGACTAATATTTTCCTTATATACCCATAGTAATTTATTTATATTAGATGAAAAAAAGATGTTACCTAAAAATGGGTATAAGAATGACGCTAGAAAAGTATTTGGGTTAATTATAATTGTAACTATACTTTTATATTTTATAAGTGAAAGGTTAGTTGGTGGTGTAAATGCCATTGTTGAAGAATATAAAATTTCACAAGAATTTTTAGGAATAATATTGATTCCACTTTTAGGCTCCTTTGGTGAAAATGCATCAAGCATAGTATGTGCTTTAGAAAATAAAATAGATGCTAGTCTAGAAACTGCCATAGGTTCTAGTATACAAATTACTATGTTTGTGATTCCTATATTAATTATTTGCTCTTCCTTTATGGGGTTCCAAGTAAACCTACTGTTTTCAACTTTTCAAATAGTAACCATGTCTATAGCTATGGGAATGTCTTATTTTGTGTTTCAAGATGGTAAGACCTATTGGTTTGAAGGGGCATTACTTATAGCAGTATATTTAGTGGTTACTCTTTCATACTATTATGTGGTTTAGAATATATTCATGAGTAATATTAAAAGCGACTATNNATAGTCGCTTTTAATATTACTATTTTATTTTTTCTTAATTTGAAAATGACTAACCATAAGGTATGAAAGCAATGTCATAAATACCATTGGAATTATTGATGGTATGGGTCTTACCGTAGAAAAAATCTCAAGTACAGCTAGTAAACTACCAGCTATAGTTATAGGTATGCCAGTAAAAACATTATTAAATTCTGTACAATTATATCTAGCTAAACGAAAAGCTCCTGCCACAGGGAATAATACTAATAAAATTTTACCTAAAAGTCCAAAATTACTAAATCCATATAGGGAAAAGGCTAAAATTGATGGAGCTACGCCAAAGGAAACTAAGTCCGCCAGAGAATCAAGTTCTTTTCCCAGTTCACTATGAGTGTTTAAAAAACGTGCTACAGTACCATCGTATCTATCAAGTATTCCTCCTAATAAGATTAAAATTCCAGCTGTAGTAAAATCATTATTTATAGTAAATTGTATTGATAAAACTCCACAAATTAAGTTACCCAAAGTCATAGAATTTGGGATAATAGATTTATTCACACTATCACCTCTATTTTATTATATACATTTTGGTTACCATTGTAAAATATATATGCAGTGAAAGTAAAAATTAATTGTTAAATATAAAAAAGTATGAATAAATTTTAAAATTTGAAAAAAGGTTTTTAAAATGGTAATATGATATAGGTTAAGGTAAATAAAGTATTATATATAATTATAAATAATATTCATGGGCATAATTAATTTATATTGTTTATAAATGATATAGGAGGAAATTATGAAAAGAGTTAAATTTATTTATAATCCTTACTCGGGAGAAAATTCAATAATAAACAACATAGATAAGGTAATCAAAATTCATCAACAGTATGGATATACTATAGAGCCTTTTAGAATTAGTCATGATGCTGATATTAGAGATGCGCTCATTGAAATAGATGAAAGCTATAAGTATATACTAATAGCAGGTGGAGATGGGACTATTGATTCAGTAATAAATAAAATGAAGCAAAATAACGTGGATATTCCTGTAGGTTTTTTACCAGTAGGTACAGCTAATGATTTTGCTAAATACTTAGGAGTGCCTAATGATATATCTGCTGCTTGTAAGCAAATTTTAGATGGGAAAGTCAAGCGTTTTGATCTTGGCAGAATAAATGATAAATACTTTGTAAATGTGGCTAGTGCAGGACTGTTTACAGATATATCTCAAAAAACTGATAATAGTCTTAAAAATACAATGGGAAAGTTAGCTTATTATGTAAAAGCTGCAGAAGAAGTTAAAAATCTAAAAAAAATAGATGTTAAGATTACTTCTCCAGTAGTAAATTTTGAAGGTAAAATATATACTATACTAGTATTTAATGGTCAAACAGCAGGAAATATTAAATTTGCAGATTACTCAGAAGCAGATGATGGATTATTAGATGTGGTTGTTATAAAAAAGGAAATTTTGAAAAATGCTTTTAATAATTTAATTATTATGATGAAAAAAGGTCAAGTTGCTGATATGGATGGAATACTTTATTTCAAATGTAAAGAGCTAATCATAGAGTGTAATGAGAATATAGCTACAGATATTGATGGAGAAAAGGGCCCTGATTTTCCACTTGAAATCACCTGTGAACGTAGGTCTATTAAAATAATAGGATATAAAGAGGAGTAATGTTTTCATAAAACATATAAAAATGTAATATATATAAATATAATTATTAGTTTGGAGTGTAGATTTTGAATATTTATATATATTTGTTTTTAATTTTAGCCATGATATTTTTAAGTTATGAGTCTGTAACCTCAAGCATAAGGTATTGCCCTGTTAAAATAAAAGAAGTACTTACCATATCTTTTATACTGATTATATTAAGAATAGTTAGCTTACTAGTGCTTCTTCTAGCAGATAATATGAAAAGTGTATACTTAATGAAGAATTTAGCATTTTTAAACATTATATATATTCCTATAATTATATATATCTGTTTATATGTTTTTTATAGAAATACAAGGATGGATATAAAATGGTTTTATGGAATTTTTATTATAGGCATAGTTATTTATTTGATATGTATGTTTAAAGTGCCTATGGAGTATTATATATCATTATCCTATGGATATAATGTTATTCTAAGTAATCTGTTACCATATAAAATATTATTGTGTATTAATGGATTATCGTTTTTTATGGGGATAAAAAGCTTTAGGTATAAGCATAGTGTAAAGTGGGGGACAGTATTAATTGGTATAGCTTCTCTTATATTTATAGGAACCACTGCAATAACATTACAAAGTAGTGATAATATAGGTTATTTGTTGGTGGGTGATTTATCATGGATGGTAGTACTTTATGGAAGCATTAGAACCTTTAAACAGAAAATGGTGAAAGGCATAAGATAGATATAAAATAAAAGGCTATTTGAGATTTATGTTCAATTAAAATCTTAAATAGCCTTTATCAGTTATAAGAATGTTAATAAATTATTTTCTATAAGAAGTTTTCTTAGACCTTTTATTTGGGGTAGTATTTTTAGATGATTTTTTTAAATTAGTGTTTTTTACATTACTTTTTTCCTTATTATTAGGAGTTTGAGAAGACTTTCTTTTTATAATAGGATTAGTTGGAATTAGACAATTCTTACCGTTACCTATTAAATCTTCTCTATGACAACTAGTTAAAGCTGATTTAACTAGATTATGATTTTCAGGGTTGCCAAATTGTAAAAGAGCTCTTTGCATATTTTTTTCCTTTTGACTTTTGGTTACATAAACCTTTTTATTAGTAAAAGGATTTACACCAGTATAATATATGGTAGTTGATAAACTACCTGGTGTAGGATAGAAGTCTTGAACTTGTTCCTGCATATGTCCCATGGATTTTATATATTGTCCTAGCTCTATGGCAGCATTTAAATCACTACCAGGATGACTAGACATAAGATAGGGTACCACAAACTGTTTCTTTCCTAATTTTTTATTAATGGCATGATATTTTGTTATAAACCTTTCGTAAACCTCTTTAGATGGTTTACCCATTTCACAAAGTACTTTATCACTTATATGTTCAGGAGCTACTTTTAGTTGACCACTTATATGGTGTTCACATAGTTCATTAAAAAATTTTGGATTTTTATCGTATATTAGGTAATCATATCTGATACCAGAACGAATAAAAACTTTTTTTACATTAGGTAAGGTTCTAACTTTTTTTAGAAGACTTAAATATTCAGTATGATCTACTATTAAGTTTTTACAAGGGGTAGGAAACATACATTGCCTATCCTTACAAACTCCATGTTCTATTTGTTTTTTACAAGCCCTCTGTCTAAAATTAGCTGTTGGACCACCAATATCATGTATATATCCTTTAAAGTCTTTATCCTCCGTTAAAAGTTTAGCTTCCGATACTATAGAATCTTGACTCCTATTTTGAATAACTCTACCTTGATGGTAAGTTAGAGCACAAAAGGAACAACTTCCATAACAACCTCTATGACTAGTTATAGAAAACTTAACTTCTTTAAGAGCAGGTATACCACCAGCTTCTTCATAAATAGGATGATAAGTTCTAGTATATGGTAAATTATAAATCCTATCCATTTCCCTAGTACTTAAAGGTTTTTGAGGTGGATTCTGAACTATAAATCTATCACCATAAGGCTCTACTAAGGGCTTACCCCATACGGAGTCTTGTTCTCTAGAAGAAAGAAAATAGCTATTAGCATAAGCTTTTTTATCAGAAGTAATTTCGCCAAATGAAGGCAACAATATATAGTCTTTAATTTTATCTAATTTATTGGTCACGTAGGAAGTTCCCCTAACTGAAGTAATATGATTAATTGGTTTTCCATATCTTAATAAATTGGCAATTTCAACTATAGGTTTTTCACCCATACCATATATTAAAAGGTCAGCCTTGGAATCAAGAATTATACTTTTTCTAATTTTATCATCCCAATAGTCATAGTGGGCAAATCTTCTAAGACTAGCTTCTATACCACCAATAATTATAGGTGTATTTTTATATGCTTCTCTAGCTCTGTTTGAATATACTATAACAGCTCTATTTGGTCTAAAACCACCATTACCACCAGGAGAATAAAGATCATCATGTCTTTTCTTTTTAGCAACAGTATAGTGGTTTACCATAGAATCTATATTTCCGGAGTTTATAAGAAATCCATATTTAGGTTCACCAAGTTTTTTAAAGTCGTCACAAGAGTCCCAACTAGGTTGAGCTATAATTCCCACAGAAAAACCTTCGCTTTCCAAAAGTCTTCCAATTATAGCAGTTCCGAAGGATGGATGATCTATATATGCATCTCCAGTTATTATTATAAAATCAAGTTGAGAAATATGATTTTTTTTCATATCTTCTCTAGAAATAGGTAAAAATTGTGTATTACTTTTCATAGGTTTTCTTATATAAACTTACATGGAGTAATTAAATTCTTAAGGAGAATACTAATGATAATATTAATTTCAATAATATCAGCAAGTTTATAATAAGATACCTCCTTTCTTGCACTAATTTGTACATTAAACTATATTATCATAATAAGAGACAAATATGAATAGGACTATTATAGGAAAATTTTATATAAAAGTTAGATTGACTTAGAATAAGATAGTAAATTGAATAAAAATAGAGAAAAGTCATGATATTAAATAAATATGAAGAAATTCAACCAAATTTGAATAATATAGTTACAAAATTAAATATGTAGACTATAATAAATAATATAAATATATTTAATCAGGTGGTGAGAAATTAATGGACGGTGGGCCTTTGTTGTGTAAGGACTGTGATGACATTTATAAATTTAATAGAAATAGAGGAGTACTGTTTATTAAGTTATAGACACTTATATACATATTCCTCTATTGAAGGAGGAATAACATGGATAGACTATCAGAATTTTATCTAAGTAGTATTTTAAACAGATGGGTTTATGATGAATTAAATTATTGTATAGGAAAGTTAGAAGATATTTATGTAACTACAGATTATGGATATCCAAGGGCTATTGGATACAAGATTAAAAATGGAAGAGAAATTGAAAACTTTGAATTTAGAAATATTGATGTGTATAAAGAAAATGGTAAATTCATTATAAAGGTTGTACAAGTTAAAGATATAATTCCAAGGAAATATTCATATCTTTTATCTCAACATTTATTAGATAAAGATATAGTAGATGTAAATGGTAAAAAAATAGTTAGAGTTGTTGATTTGAAAATGGTTAAAAGAAATGGATATTTAACTGTGATTGGAGTAGAGTCGGGTACTTTAGCAATTGCTAGAAAAATGAAAATTGAGAATCCGATAAAGCATGTATATGCTTTATTTAATAAAGAGCCAAAAGAAAATCTAATAAGTTGGGAGAGTGTTCAATCTTTAGAGATGGTAGATTCTTCTTTAAAACTAACAACTCCATACAATAAGTTAAGTAAGTTACATCCAGCTGATATTGCTAAAATTCTTGAAGATTTATCATTAGAAGACAGAGTTAAAGTCATAGATGGACTAGATATAGATTTAGCTTCAGATACATTAGAAGAAGTTGACCATGATATGGTAAAGGATATTTTAAAAAATTTGAGTGAAGATAAGGCTAGGGAAATATTGGATATTATGCCCAATGATGAAATTGCTAATATGCTAGATGATATGGACGAAGAAACTACCAATCGTGTATTAGTGAATTTAGATGATGATGATGAAAATGAAATTAGAGATCTTATGAAATATGAGGATGAAGTAGTTGGTAATATAATGAATACTGATTTTATATCCTTTAACATAGATGTAACTGTAAAAGAAACCATTAATATACTAAAAGAACTTAGACCAGATGAAGAAATAGCCCATTATATATATATTGTTGACAAAGAAGAAAGGCTACAAGGAACTGTTCCTCTAATTGATTTAGTCATATCTGATTCAGATGCTAAACTAAAGTCAATGATGAATACACAACCATTTAAAGTAGTGGACACAGATGAAATCGATATTGCTATAGCTATAGCTGTAAAGTATGACCTATACTCTGTACCCGTTGTAGATGAAGAAGATAGGCTATGTGGGATTGCAGTGATGGGAGATATTATAGATGAAATCTTGTCTCCAAGCTGGAAGCGAAGAATAAAAAGAATGTCATAGTACAATATAATATATCTTAAATAATTTAAATAGGCACTTAGATTAAGGATTTAATCTAAGTGCCTATTTTTGAAAATTTATAACTACATATTATAATGACTTACTTAGATTCATATATTTTATATATGGAGGTGAATGGTTTGGGAAAAAAATTTAAGGGAATAATCTTCGTAATACTAACAATGTTGCTTATTATTGGTTCTTTCATATTAATAAAGGTACAAATTATTATTAGAAATCATGAAAATCTTATATATAAAGGAATTAGTATTAATAAAATAGATGTTTCACTTTTAAGTAAAGAAGAAGCTATTTTTAAAGTAGATAAAGATATAACAGATATAAATGTAAATAGAAATGTAAAAGTTCAAATTGATGAAAAGAGTTATGAAATATCTTTTAGTGAACTAGGTGTTAGTGAGAATGTAGAAGAGGTTGTTGATATGGCATTACTTTGGGGAAAGGAAGGTGGTTTTATAGGTAAATATAAAAATATTAAGAAAGGTATAGACAGGGAGTTTTATACGGAAACAAGTCTAAAGGCTGATAGTTTTTACAAGTTTCTAAAGGTTATAGAAAAAGAACAAAATAAGTCACCAGTAAATGCAACAGTAGATCATGATTGGAGTGGATTTCTTATAACGCCTCATGAAATAGGTAGAAAGATAAATGGAGATGCATTAAATAAAAGTATTATAGAAGCTATAGATAATAGTGTGAATGATGATGATATTATTGTAAATGCGGATTTTAATAAGGTGTTTCCTAAGATTATGGAAGATGACTTAAAAAGTATAAATACTAAGATAGCATCCTATACAACTAGTTTTATAAATTCTAGTTTTGGAAGGTGTAGGAATATTGAAATGGCAGCTAAGTATATAGATAATACGATAATTATGCCAGGAGATGAATTTAGTTTCAATAAGGTTGTAGGAGCAACCACCCCAGGAAAAGGTTTTGAATATGCAAAGGTAATTAAAAACGGAACTTTTATAGATGAAATTGGAGGAGGGGTATGTCAAGTTTCTTCAACTTTGTATAATGCCGTACTAAAAAGTAATTTATATATAACGGAAAGGAAAAATCATAGTAAGATAATATCATATGTCCCAATGGGACAGGATGCCATGATAGCTTATGGAGCTTCAGATTTTAAGTTTAAAAATAATTATAGCTATCCTATTTTACTTGAAGTTATTGTTAAAAACAAAGAAATAACTTTTAATATATTTTCTAATGAAGAAGAACGGGATCCCCACTATGAAATAAGAAGTGAAATTGCAAAGGAAATAAAGCCTAAAAAAGAAATTATTTATGATTATAGCTTAGAAGAGGGCAAAATAGTGATAGAAAAAAATGGTGTAAATGGGTATATAGTAAATACCTATAGAATTAGATATGAAAATGGTGAAATAGTAGAAAAGATTTTAGTTGGTGAAAGTATATATGCCAGTAAAAATACTGTTGTTAGAATAGGAAAAGATTAAAATTATTACCCAGATATAGACATAGAATGTCTATATCTGGGTAAATTTTTTAAGAAATTCAAAAAAATAAAAGGTTTTTTTGACGATGTTACCGAAATAGTAAGAATAAAATAATGGACAAAATTGGGAGGATTAAAATGAGAAACAATGTAGAACTTATTGAAAATATTGTTACTAATATAGAAAAAGTTATAGTTGGAAAACAAAAGGAGATTTATGATATCATGAAAGGTATGATTTCAGGAGGTCATATTTTAATAGAAGACGTACCAGGAGTTGGAAAGACAACTTTGATAAAAGCCATAAAAGAAAGTTTGAGCTTAACATATAGTAGAATTCAATTTACACCTGACTTACTTCCGTCAGATATTACTGGTATCTCAATTTACAATGCTGGTACAGGGAAATTCACTTTTAATAAGGGACCTATCTTTTCAAATATAGTATTAGCAGATGAGATTAATAGAACATCACCAAAAACGCAGTCTGCACTATTAGAAGTCATGGAAGAAATGCAAGTTTCAGAAGGAGGCATAACCTATGAGGTAGAGAAGCCATTTTTTATAATGGCTACAGAAAATCCTATCGAATATGAGGGAACTTTTTCTTTACCAGAGGCTCAACTGGATAGATTTATGATAAAAGTACATCTTGGTTATCCAAGCAAAATGGATGAAGCTTATATTTTAAATTTGTATAGACAAGAAAATCCATTAGATGAATTAATGCCAGTGGCTTCAAAAGAAGATATAATAAATATTCAAAAACAGGTTAAGGAGATAAAGGTTAATGATGAGATTAATAAGTATATAGTAAATATTATTGATGCCACAAGAAACCATAAAGAGATAGTATTAGGTGGAAGTACGAGAGCTTCATTAGCATTACTTAGGGTTGCACAGGCTACAGCCTTAATAAAGAATAGAAATTATGTAATACCAGAAGATGTTAAAGAAAATGTCAAGTTAGTTCTTTCGCATAGGATAATATTAACCAATGGCTCCATTGCCAGGGGAATAAAGGCTGAGAATGTTTTAGAAGAAATTTTAAATGTGGTAATAGCTCCAAAGGTGAGAGTATATGTTGAAGATTAAAAAGTCCTATTTTATATTAACTATTTTGTCTTGTATATTTGCTCTGTTTTCAGGAGGGAATTTACCCTATTCTATTTTTTATTGTCTTCTCTTAGTGTTAATCATTACAAGTATATATATTTATTTTGTAAGTAAAAATTTAAATATTGATGTAGTTAGTGATAAAAAGGAAATAATTGCTGGTGAAAATAATAATATTATTATAAAGGTATACAATGATTCAATATTTCCAATTTCATATATGGAAATTGAAAATTCCCTTTTAAAAAGAATTATGAATAAATATAGAGGAGATATTATTTCTATAAAAATAAATGGTAATAAATTCATAAAGAAAGATATAAAAATACCAATTAGAGGTGACTATAGGTTAGGTAGCACAACGAGTATAGTTAGTGATATATTTGGAGTTTTTACTTGGAAAAGTTCCTATAACCATAAAGAAACTATAAAGGTATATCCTAGCATATACCCTTTGAAGAGCATTAAAATTAAAGGAGCTAATTTAAGAGAGTTTAATACTAAAACAATAATGCAGGAGCTAAACAAAGGACCTGAAAGTTTAGAAACTATCAAAAATATTAGAGAATATAGAATTGGAGATAGTTATAGAAGGGTAAACTGGAAGGTTACTGCAAAACATGGAAAATTATTTGTAAAGGAATATGAAAGTAGTGAAAGCCCTCGTATACATGTGTTTTTAGACTTAAGAAAAGATCCTTTTAGTATGGATAAAGATGGAGTAAGAGAGGAAGAGCTTGTAGAGTTTTTCTTATCTCTAATAAAATATATGCAGGAGAAAAGTGCTAATTCACAAGCTATAATTATAGGAGAAAATACTGAAGTTTTTAATATTAGCAATAAGGAGCATTTAGAAGGATTAAAAACTCATATGGTAAGTAAGTACAGTGAGGGAAGAGGTAAATTGCCTCTTTTTATGAAGAAGTTTATGTATAATGTGAATAAGAAAAGTGCTGTTGTCATAGTAACCTATGATATGAGTAAAGAAAATATAGATTACTTTATAAATTTATCTACAGAGGGATATGAAGTTACATTATTTTATTTAGATAAAATACCTAAGGTTAGTGATGATGCTATTTCACATATGTTAAATAAAGGTATAAATTGTTATAGCATAAAAGAAATAAGGTGATGCCATGAGAGTGATTGAAGAAAAAATATTAAAATCTTTTTTAGTTATTATAAATTTTACAATAGTAATAAAGCTTATAGTAGATTGTTTTAAAATAGAGGAATTAAATTTTGTATTTTTAATTCTACTATTTGCCATGGGTATACTAATTTACCTGTTTTTTTCTAAAGTAATTAATAGTATAAGAAAAAAAATAATCTTTTTTATTATTGTTTTTATTTTATTAGGGATAATTATCTATAAAACTTCTGGAATATTTGTATCGAAGGAAATTGAAGTAATATCACTTAATTTAAAAAATATAAATAATGCAGCACTCAAGGCTAAAAATATTAATTTTGAGGAGTTTATTCATATATTTTCAATAGGAATTCCTTTACTTATAGCTGTGCTTATATCTATAACTCAGAAATTCATATATACTCCTTTGTTTTTTTCAATAGGTGTTTTTGTGATTTTCTGGTATCAAATATTCTATAAAAATGTTATTCCTAACATTCCTTATTTTTTAGCAGCTGTTATTATAACATTAGGAACAGGAGAATATATTAAAAAATGCAAGGAATATAGAGGAAGAGAAGTTAAAATAGATATTAATATAACATATATGATTACGTTAATACTAATACTTGCTTTACTAATTCCTGGATTAGTATTTATGCTACCACAGGAATACAAAGGGAAAACTGTAGACAGTGTTATTACTTTTTTAAAAAATGAATTTGTAAGCAAAAAAGAAAAGCAAAAAAATCCTTCTTTAGAAGCTTTGAAGGGAAGCTTTTCAATGAAACAAAGTGGGTATAGTGATTCATCTACAATTTTAGGAGGATCAATAGCATTAAATCGTAGAGAGGTGTTTAAAGTAATATCAGATAAGCCTTTTTATTTAAGAGGAAAGGCTATGGATTATTATACAGGAAGATCATGGATAAAATCTGAAGATAAAGTAATGAGAAAGGTTGAGATTAATGAAGCTTCCAATATGCCCATGTATAAACTTGTACAACCAACAAAAGATGAAAGTTTTCAGGTTCAAGAAAAAACATTAACTATAATTCCAGGAAAAAACTTCAAAACTACGTCTTATTTTACCCCTAATAATAGTAATAATATTATTAATGACAGTAAAAATTTGTTTGTAGATTTAATTCCTATTTTTATGAGTGATGTAGAGATAAAAGAACCTTACAAGGTTAGTTATATATCTTATGGTGACTTTGATAATTATCTTGAAGGAATTCAAAATTATTTGTATAAAAAAAATCCATTGAATGAAAATTATATAATGCCTCAAAGGGAGTTTGGGGTTGATGATTACTCTTATAGAGAAAATTTAATTTCATCAATAGATACATCTAAAAGTATAGAATATGTAAATAGAGAAAGTGCTTTTTTAAATAACTTTATGCTACATTACATGAATTATCTTCAGCTTGATGCTCCGATTAATGATGAAGTATATAAAATAGTCGATAATATATTAATCAGTGAAGCACAAGCAAAAGAAAAGACTGTGGAGGAACTAACTACTCACGAAAAAGCCTTAGCTATAAGAAGTTATTTGATGAAAAATTATAAGTATGTTACTAATGTTGGAGATAATGATGAATATAACGATTTTGTAAGCAATTTTATACTGTTAGATAAGAAAGGATATTGTACTTATTTTGCATCTGCAACAGTAATGATGTGTAGAATTGCAGGTGTTCCAGCTAGATATGTAGAAGGATTTAAGATGTCAGATGATAAAGGAGAAGATGGTAGCTATAAGGTAACTAACGCTGACGCTCATGCATGGGCAGAAATACTTATAAACCCTTATAGGAATCAATGGGCGATAGTAGACTCAGCACCAACTCCTACTGAACATGAAGAAGCTCAAGAAGAAATTGAATTAGAAAATACACCAACGGAAAATAATCCAAACAATGAAGCTAGAAATAATAAAATTAATAAAAATCAACCAGGATTTAATGAAGATGAAGGTGAAATGGGAGAAGATGATAAATTTAATAGATATATAGGAATATATGTAACTACAGGAGCATTAGCTGTAATGATAGCTATATTTGCTGGACTGTATGAGATTAATAAGATGAGAATAGTTAATAATAAAAGCATGATACCTTTATATAATTATTATTTAAAAAGACTAAGAACTCAAGGCATAGTAAAAAGTAAAAGTAGTGGAGACCTAGAATTTGTAGATTCCATAAGGGATAGAGAACTACAAAATAGATTAAGAGATATTGTAAATTTGGTCTATGATGAGTTTTATGGAGAAATATTATCAAGTACCTTTGAAAAAAAAGAATATTTCATGTATATTGAGAATTATATTAAGGAAAGAGAAAGATGGTATAAATACATTATTAATAAGTATTTTGTATTTAATCTATGGAGGGACTAATGAAATATAAATTAATTTGTGTTGATATGGATGGCACATTATTAAATAGTAAAAAGAAAATATCTGAAAGAAATTTAAATGCAATCAATGAAGCTCATAATAAAGGAGTTAAATTTGTAGTTGCCACAGGAAGAATATTTGTGTCAGCCAATTATTATGGGGATATAATAGGGCTAAAAACCCCTATTATAGCTTCAAATGGAGCTTATATTAGAGAAAAAGATTTAGATAAAGCTATATATGAAGAGTATCTAAATAAAGAAGAGTGTAGAGCCATTTTAAAATTATTAAAAAAGTATGATATTATGCCTCAATTTTATAGTACTGACACAATATATACAGAAGAGATAAAGCATTCAGCATTAATATATAGGAAAGCAAATGCAACCTTACCTAAAAATAGACAGGTAGTTATAAGAATTATAAATGAATGGGAAAAGTTATTTGAAGAAAATGGAAATTTGATTAAGGTTATGGTAGTACATGAGGATAAAGAGAAAGTTATAGCTGCAAAGGAAGAATTTTTAAATCTAAAAAGCTTTGAAGTAGTAAGTTCTATGGAGAGTAGCTTTGAGATTATGAAAAATGGGACATCCAAGGGAGAAGCAGTAAAGAAAATATGTCAGTATTATGGAATTCATAGAGAGGAAGTAATTTGTATGGGAGATAACGAAAACGACATTTCTATGATTAAATTTGCTGGGGTAGGTGTAGCTATGGGAAATGCTGAAGAATTTGTAAAAAAACAAGCAGATTACGTCACTCTTAGTAATGAAGATGATGGAGTTGCTCATGTCATTGAAGAGTTTATATTAAAATAGAATATTAAACAGAGTTTTTAAAGTTATAAACTTTACATAGAAATAGAAATGAAGTATTATATCTTTATCAAGCCTGAACAGGCTTATTTTTAGGAGGACGTAATAGTGAACTTAAACATAGTATTATTTCAACCAGAAATTCCTCAAAATACTGGGAATATAGGGAGAACTTGTGTACTTACTAACTGTAAGCTGCATTTAATAAAACCTTTAGGATTTAGCTTAGATGAAAAAGCAGTAAGAAGAGCTGGACTTGACTATTGGCCACAGTTAGAGTTAGAAATTCATGAAAGTTATGAAGCTTTAAGGGAAAAATATAAGAATGGAACATTTTATTTTTGTACTACTAAAGGAACTAAATATTATAATGAACCCAATTTTAAAGAAGGTGATTTTTTAGTATTTGGTAGAGAATCTAAAGGATTACCTGATTATATAAGAGAAGAAAATAAAGATAATCTTATAAAAGTGCCTATGGTAGATACTACAACTAGATCTCTTAACCTTTCCAATACAGTTGCTATAATTGCTTATGAGGGATTGAGACAAATAGGATTTAAAAAGATGAAGTAGTGTATTAAAAAGGATATAATTTAAGGTTATATCCTTTCATATTATTATAAACAGAATAAAAATTTATATTTTAAATTACAATATACAAGTAAATCTATTGTGTATTAAGCGGTTCAAATATTTTATAATAACAATAAAGTACAAAAATTAATTTATAGAAAAAATAATAACCATATTTAAAAAGTTAAAAAAATATCAATGTGTATTTACGTTTATGCGTACAGAAATTTGAATATATCATAAGTAAATTCATTTTAAAATTTTTTCTGAAAATCAAAAAATAGGTATATGAGTATGCTCTAGGGGTTGGTATGCAACGAATTTCTCCATATTAATAAAGGATATATATGGAGGATATAATAATATATACAATTGACAGAATATTTTTATTAAAAAAACTTTATAGAAACTATAGAAAAATCAAATAACAAAACAATAAAAATATGTAGAATATTAGACAAATATATTATATACTAATATTAAAGATAGGAATTAAAGAAAATAATAATTTTGGATGATATTTTCGGAAGAGAATCTATTAAATTAGGTAGCCGAAGAAGCAAGTATTTATTTTGCCAAATAAATATGAAACTCTCAGGCAAAAGGACCGAAAATGGACAAAACTCTGGAAAGCGTATATGCACCGAAGGAGCAAAACTCTCAGGTTAAAATACAGAGGCATAGGGCAAAATATATTAATATTTTGCGCTATGCTTTTTTATATGCACCTAATAGGAGGAATTTAAATGATAGAACCATTATTTATTGTAACTAACAATCCTATGTCAAAAGAAAAATTTGAAGAAAAGTTTAAAGTTGAGTTTATAGATGTGCCGCAGTTGGATATACTAAAAAAAGTAAGAAATTATATTCATAAAGGTAATAGAATACTTACTCATCCATTGATGGGAAGTGTAAAGCCGAATGAAACTCCTTACAGAACTGTTTGTGTTTCAACGGAGGTTGTCAATGGGGTTGATTTACAGTCTTTAGAAATTATAGAAAATGCTATAGTTACAACAGAAAAATTTTTAAGAGATTTTAACACTCCCAAATGGAGTGAAAAAATATTAACAGATTTTCAAGTAATAGATTCAGACTTAATAGATCATGCTATTAACTAAGGGAGGTATATTGATATGTCACAAGTTTATGACACTATAATAATTGGAGGAGGACCTGCAGGATTATCAGCAGGATTATATGCTTCAAGATCACGAATGAAAACGTTAATCATTGAGAGAGCAAAATATGGTGGTCAGGCAACAACAACTGACGAACTAGAGAATTATCCAGGTTCAATTGAAGAATGTACTGGAACAACATTAAGTCAAAGAATGAGACAACAAGCAGAAGATTTTGGTACTGAGTTTGTTAAAGACGAAGTAGTTGAAACTGTTTTAGAAGGTGATATTAAAGTTATTAAATGTAGAAAAGGTGAATATCAAGCTAAAACAATAGTAATTGCAACTGGAGCAACTCCAAGACTTGGTGGATTTAAAAATGAGATAGAGTTAAGAGGTAGAGGAGTTTCTTATTGTGCTACATGTGATGCAGATTTCTTTACTGATCTTGATATTGCTGTAATTGGCGGTGGAGACTCAGCTATTACTGAAGCTATATATCTTGCTAAATTTGGTGAAACTGTTACTGTAATTCATAGAAGAGATTCATTAAGAGCAGCTAAATCACTACAAGAAAAAGCTTTTGCAAATCCTAAAATCAAATTTATTTGGGACTCTGTTGTAGAAGAAGCTAACGGAGATGAAATTCTAGAAAGCTTAACTATAAAAAATAGAAAAACTGGTGAAGTTAGTACTTTAGAAGTTAATGGTTGCTTCGTATTTGTTGGATATTTACCAATATCAGAACTTTTTAAAGGTAAAGTAAACATGACTGAAAGAGGAGATATAATAACTGATGAAGAAATGAGAACTAACATACCAGGAGTATTTGCAGCTGGAGATGTTAGAGAAAAATCATTAAGACAAGTTATTACAGCTGCAGCAGATGGAGCTATTGCAGCTACTAATGCAGAGCATTATATAGAAAATTCACATTAGAATATAATTTATTTACTTTAGGTAAATTGTATATTAATAAATATTTATAATCTGAAAGGTAGGTAAAATAAAATGATAGAATTAAACAAAGATAATTTTGAGTCAGAAGTTTTAAACAGTGATAAACCAGTTTTCGTAGATTTTTGGGGAGATAAATGTGAAATATGTATAGCTTTAATGCCAGGTGTTCACGATTTAGAACCTAAGTATGAAGATAAAATAAAATTTGCTAGCTTAAACATAGGTGGAGCAAGAAGAGTTGCTATAGGACAAAAAGTTCTAGGACTTCCAACTATGAAGATTTACAATGGTGGAGCTTGTGTTGCTACAATAACTCCAGATAAAATTGCTACACTAGATGATATCGAAGGATTCGTTAAAGAATACTACGAAACATTATAATTTCAATTTTAAAGGTTTAAAAGGTTATTAGATGAGGAGGATTACCTCCCATCTTCTAATAAATAAAAAGTGACCTATATATTTTTAGNNTTGCGTCTAGAGATTGGAAAGATATTTATTAAGGATCTTCAATTTGGACCAGAAACAAAAGTTGAGAACGGAGTTCTTTATGTAAACAAAGAGGAGTTATTAAACGAGGTATCTGGTGACGAAAGAATTGCAAGTATCAATTTTGATATTGCAAGACCAGGTGAGGAAGTTAGAATAATACCTGTAAAAGACGTAGTTGAACCAAGAGTTAAAGTAGAAGGAAATGGTGGAATATTTCCAGGTTTCATTAGTAAGGTAGATACAGTAGGTTCTGGAAGAACACATGTTTTAAAAGGAGCTGCAGTTGTAACTACTGGTAAAATAGTTGGGTTTCAAGAAGGTATAGTTGATATGAGTGGAGAAGGTG
>NZ_DHYX01000017.1:67459-74206 GCF_002414285.1 Clostridium sp. UBA5119
TTACAACACGATCATGAAGAAGCAGTAAGAACTAAAGGATTCAAAGCGGCTACATACCTTGGAAAAGTAGGTAAGAATGTGGAACCTGATGAAGTGAAAACTTATGAAACATTACCACTTTTACAACAAGTTCAACAATATCCAGAGTTACCTAAGGTAGTATATGTATATATGCTTCAAACACAAGGATTATTACATGATACTTATGTATATGGTGTAGATGCTAAGAAAATAATTCCTACATTTATTTATCCAACAGAAGTATTTGACGGAGCTATCGTAAGTGGAAACTGTGTATCTGCTTGTGATAAGAACCCTTCTTATGTTCATATGAATCATCCAATAATAGAAGATTTATATGAGAGACATGGCAAGGACTTTAACTTCTTAGGTTGCGTTATAACAAATGAAAACGTATATCTAGCTGATAAAGAGAGATCATCAAATATGGTTGCTAAGTTAGTAGAATTCTTAGGAGCAGATGCTGCTATAATTTCTGAAGAAGGATTTGGAAACCCAGATGCAGACTTAGTTATGAACTGTAATAAGGTTACAGCTAAAGGCGTTAAAACTGTTCTAGTTACAGATGAGTATGCTGGTCAAGATGGTATGTCTCAATCATTAGCAGACTCAACTCCAAAGGGTGATGCTGTAGTAACTGGAGGTAATGCCAACGAAGTTGTTATTTTACCACCTATGAAAAGAGTGATTGGTCATGTAGATGCTGCAAATACTATTGCTGGTGGACACATGGGAAGCTTAAGAGAAGATGGATCAATTGAAGCTGAAATCCAAGTTATTACTGGAGCAACTAGCGAAGTAGGATTTAACTACTTAACAGCAAAAGGATATTAATTTTAAAATATAACTAAAAAGTTTAGTTTAATGATTATGAGTACATTGAAAAGGAGATAGATACTATGTTACAAGGAAAAAAAGCTATCTGTATAGGAGATAGAGACGGAATACCAGGACCAGCTATAGAGGCTTGTGTTAAATCAGCAGGAGCAGAAGTTGTTTTTGCATCAACAGAGTGTTTTGTCTGAACAGCTGCAGGCGCAATGGATCTGGAGATCCAACAAAGAGTTAAAGATTTAACTGAAAAATATGGTGCAGAAAACATGGTAGTAGTAATCGGAGGAGCAGAAGCAGAAGCATCTGGATTATCTGCTGAAACAGTTGCTGCTGGAGACCCAACATTTGCAGGTCCTTTAGCAGGTGTTGATCTTGGATTATCTGTTTTCCACGTTGTAGAGCCAGAAATAAAAGCAGAGTGTGATGAAGCTATTTATGACGAACAATGCGGAATGATGGAAATGGTTCTTGATGTTGATGCTATTATAGAAGAAGTTAAAACTGTAAGAGACCAATTCTGTAAATATCTTTAATAAATAATTTTAATAGAAAATGTTAAATTAATTGACCTAAGAAATAGAATTTCTAGAGGGCAAGTCCCATGAAAGGGGGAAAACCTATGTTAAAAGTTGTTCATTATATAAACCAATTCTACGCAGGAATAGGCGGAGAAGAAAAAGCTGATATTAAACCTGAGGTTCGTGAAGGGTTTGTAGGACCTGGACTTGGATTAAATGGGTTATTAAAGAAAGAAGACGTTGAGATAGTTGCTACAGTTATTTGCGGAGATTCTTACTATGCTGAGAATACAAAAGAAGCACAAGCAGAAATTATCGAAATGGTTAAAAAATATAATCCAGATTTATTTATAGCTGGACCTGCATTTAACGCTGGAAGATATGGTGTTGCATGTGGAGATGTATGTAAGGCAGTTAAAGAAGAGTTAAATATACCTGTATTATCTGGAATGTATATTGAAAATCCAGGTGCAGACATGTATAAAAAAGATTTATATCTTATTTCTACAAGAAATAGTGCTGTAGGTATGAGAGATGCATTACCTAAAATGGCTAAATTAGCTATTAAATTAGCTAAGGGAGAAGAAATAGGTTCTCCAGTAGAAGAGAACTACATTGAGAGAGGCATAAGAAAGAACTATTTTGCAACTGAAAGAGGATCTAAAAGAGCAGTTGACATGCTTGTTAAAAAATTAAAAGGTGAAGAATTCGTTACAGAATTTAAAATGCCTGACTTTGATAGAGTTGATCCAATGCCAGCAATAAAAGATATAACTAAAGCTAAAATTGCTATAGTTACATCTGGTGGTATAGTTCCGAAAGGAAACCCAGATCACATAGAGTCATCTTCAGCTTCTAAAATTGGTAAATATGATATAGAAGGAATTAATGATTTAACTGGAGAAACCTTTGAAACGGCACACGGTGGTCATGATCCAGTGTATGCTAATGAAGATCCAGATAGAGTTATCCCAGTAGATGTCCTAAGGGATCTTGAAAAAGAAGGAAAAATAGGATCATTACACAGATATTTCTATTCCACAGTTGGTAATGGTACAGCTGTTGCATCTTCTAAAAAATATGGTGAGTTTGCAGCTAAAGAATTAATAGCTGACGGCGTGGATGCAGTTGTATTAACTTCTACGTGAGGAACTTGTACACGTTGCGGTGCAACGCTTGTTAAAGAAATAGAAAGAGCTGGACTTCCAGTAGTTCACATGTGTACTATTACTCCAGTATCTTTAACTGTTGGAGCTAACAGAATAATTCCTACAATAGCTATTCCTCATCCACTTGGAAATCCAAACTTAACAAAAGAGGATGAATATGCATTAAGAAGAAAACTTGTTGAAAAAGCTTTAAAAGCTCTTGAAACAGAAGTTGATGGACAAAAAATATTTGAATAATTAAAATTAATAATTTAGTAATTAGGGGATTACCCCTAATTACTAAATATATTGATAAGAAATTGTCTAGTTTGCACAATGTACAATGAATAGTTTGTACCTATTTATTATAGATTGTGCAAATTACAAAATAAATTATTATAAACGCACATTATTAAGGGAGGTTGAATTAAAAATGAATTTTCCAGTTATAAAGAAAGCATCTTATATTTTAGTGAATACTCCAGATATGGTAATACATAATGGAACTACACAAACATTAGAAAAACAAACAAATCCAGATTCAGAATATTTAAAGGCTATAAAAAATAATTTAAGAAGTTTTGAGGATGTTGTAGCTTATGCACCAAATCAAACTTATATAGGAAACATTACACCAGAAGAGCTAGGCGAAATGCCAAGACCATGGGTTGGAAAGAATGTAGAAAATGCTAATAGATTTGGTAAATACGGCNNTCTATGGATTAATGAAGATATCTGATGTATTTGACTTAGTTTTATTAGAAGAATCTTTTGTTGAGACTATAAAAGAAAAATTAGCTAAGCATCCATTACTAAAAGAAAAAGCAGAAAAAGTTACTGGCGATGAAATGACTAAAATTGAAGATTTAGTTAAAAATGCTGGGGCAGAAGGATTATATGTAGATGGGAAACTTATTGGTTGTGTAAGAAGAGCACATGAGTTTGACCCAAACCTTTCAGCACACTATATGTTAGAAAATTTAGCAGTTAAATCATCAGGAGTACTTGCTGGAATGCATCTAGTTGATAATTTAGATATTCCTGTGGAAGAAATAGGATATATAATAGAATGTTCAGAAGAAGCAATAGGAGATATGAACCAAAGAGGTGGCGGAAACGTTGCTAAATCAATAGGTGAAGTTGTAGGTCTTTCTGGAGCTACTGGTTCAGATATGAGAGGATTCTGTGCAGGACCTACTCATGCATTAATAAATGCAGCATCACTTGTTAAGAGTGGAATATTCAAAAATGTATTAGTTATTGCAGGTGGAGCTACTGCTAAGCTTGGAATGAATGGTAAGGATCACATAAAAAAAGAATTACCAGTACTTGAAGACTGTTTAGGAGGATTTGCTATTCTTGTTTCAGAAAATGATGGAGTAAGTCCAATTTTAAGAACTGATATAATTGGAAGACATACAATTGGTCATGGTGCTTCTCCACAAGCTGTGCTTGAAGCATTAGTACTTGATCCATTAACAGCAGCTGGATTAAAAGTAACAGATGTAGATAAGTATGCACCAGAAATGCAAACTCCAGATATAACTGAACCTGCAGGAGCTGGAGATGTTCCAACTCAAAACTATAAAATGATTGGTGCTTTAGCTGTTAAGAAGGGGCAATTAGATAGAAAAGAACTGCCAGGATTTATAAAAGAACATGGATATCAAGGTTATGCTCCAACTCAAGGGCATATCCCATCTGGAGTGCCAATAGTGGGACATGGAATAGATCACATTAAAGACGGCGTTTTAAATAACTTTATGATTGTAGGAAAAGGAAGCTTATTTTTAGGAAGAATGACTAACTTATTTGATGGAGTTTCTATACTAGTTGAAAAGAATACCGGAAAACTAGACAATGAGTCAGGTGTTAGTAAAGAAGAAGTTAAATCAATGGTAGCAGATGCCATGAAAGATTTTGCAAGCTTTTTAATGAACTCTGATAAATAGAGCCTTAAAACTCAGAAGGAGAATTGCTCCTACTGAACCTTAACAATTACTAATTTATCTCTTTAAATATAAGAGATTATTAAAGAAACGGGGTGTAGAAATGAGTCAAAATACTACTAAAGCAATGATTGCTGAAGTATTTAATGATATAGCAACAGGAATAAAAAGCGGACAATTCAAGAAAAAAGTTAGAATAGGTTTAACTATACTAGGTTCTGAACATGGAGTCGAAGAAATGGTTAAAGCTGCTGAACTTGCAAAAGTAAAATATGGCGATTTTGATATAGTTTTAATTGGGCCTAAAGTAGATGCTGATTTTGAAGTAGTAGAAGTAAAATCAGCTGAGGAAGGGCATAAAAAAATGACATCTATGTTGGAATGTGGAGAATTAGATGGTTGTGTTACACAACACTTTGATTTTCCAATAGGAGTTTCTACAGTAGGTAAAGTAATGACTCCTGGAAAAGGAAAAGAAATGATAATTGCTACAACCACGGGAACTACTTCTACAAATAGAGTTGAGGGTATGGTTAAAAATGCTATATCTGGGATATCTGTAGCTAAAGCTAGTGGCGTTAAAAATCCAAAGGTTGGAATACTAAATCTTGATGGCGCTAGGCAAGTTGAGAGAATTCTAAGAGAAACTCAAGAAGGTGGATATGACATATCTTTTACTGAATCATTAAGAGCTGAGGGGGGAGCTGTAATGAGAGGAAATGACCTTTTGGCAGGGACTCCAGATGTTATGGTTTGTGATTCATTAACAGGAAACCTATTAGTTAAAATATTCTCTTCATTTACTACAGGTGGAAATTATGAAACGGTAGGAGCTGGATATGGTCCTGGAATTGGAGAAAACTATGATAAATTAGTTAATATAGTTTCAAGAGCCTCAGGAGCTCCTCTTATTGCAGAAGCTTTAAGATTCTGTGCAACCTGTGCAGAAAATAAGGTTTTGGATATAGCTAGGGATGAGTTTAAGGCAGCTAATGTAGTTGGATTAAAAGAGTTTATAGATAAGACTACAAAAAAAGCTAACAAACCTCAAGAAGAGGAAGAGGTAAAAATGCCACCTAAAAAGGTAGTAACTTTCTCTATAGCAGGTATAGATATACTAGAGCTTGAAAATGCATGTAAAGCACTTTGGAAAGAGGGTATATACTCAGAGAGTGGAATGGGTTGTACTGGGCCAATAGTACTTGTAGCTGATGAAGATGGTGAAAAAGCGCAAGAGGTATTAAAGAATGCTGAGTTTGTATCTTAAAATGTAAATAATAAAAATAAAATTGACTGTATTCTTACAGTCAATTTTATTTGATTTTTACGGATAATTATGGTATATTCAGCATATAAATATATGAAATTAAATAATATTGAATATATTTATATACATGATAAAAATTTTTTATTAGGTTATAATACATACTATAATAAAAATTTTTATATATTTATATTACTTATTTATTTCAGGAGGGTTTAAGATGAAAATGAAAAAAATAGTTGCTCTTATGGCAACGGTTGCTATGACTGCATCCCTACTTGTAGGTTGCGCTGGTAACGGAAACGATGACAAAGGGACAGCAAGTGAAGGCAAAGATACTCCTAAAACAGAAGTATCAGTAGGTCTTTCAACAGATGAAGGGGGATTAAATGACAAATCATTTAACCAATCAGCTGATGAAGGAGTTAAAAAAGCAGTAGATAAGTTTGGAGTTAAATATACTTCAGTTGAAGCTCAAAAGAAAGAAGATTATGAACCAAACCTACAAGCATTAATAGATGGTGGTTCGGATTTAACTCTAGCTATTGGTTTCCAATTAGCAGATGCAGTTAAAAATGTAGCTAAAAACAACCAAGATTCAAAACTTTGTATTATAGACTCTGTAGTTGAAGCTGATAACGTAATGTCAGTAACTTTCAAAGAAGAAGAGGGTTCTTTTTTAATGGGAGTTATAGCTGGATTAACTACTAAAACTAACAAAATTGGATTTATAGGTGGAAAAGACTTCGATACAATTAATAAATTTGAAGCTGGATTTGCTGCTGGTGTTAAAGCTGTTAACCCAAAGGCTGCTGAAGGTCTTTTAAGTGCAGATGGAAAGAACCCAGGAACAACTGTTAAATATGCAGATTCTTTTGCTGATACAAATAAAGGAAAGGAACTTGCTACTTCATTATATGGAGCTGGATGTGACGTAATTTATCATGCAGCTGGTGGATGTGGTATTGGTTTATTCCAAAGAGCACAAGAATTAAAGAAAGAAGGAAAAGAAG
>NZ_DHYX01000003.1:0-10835 GCF_002414285.1 Clostridium sp. UBA5119
AGCACCTATAGCCGCTGCCATTGGTTCCTCTAATAATCCAACTTCTCTAGCTCCAGCACTCTTAGTTGCTTCTTCAATTGCTCTCTTCTCTACTTCAGTTACCCCAGATGGGAAACAAACTATGATTCTTGGACTTTTAAAGGAATTTTTACCTCCAACTTTTTCAATAAAATGTCTAAGCATTTTTTCAGTCACATCAAAATCTGCTATAACTCCATCTTTCATTGGTCTTATTGCTACAATATTTCCTGGTGTTCTACCTATCATATTTTTAGCTTCATTACCTACTGCTAAAACTTTTCCTGTATTTTTATTTATTGCTACAACGGAAGGTTCTCTAAGTACGATACCCTTTCCTTTAATATATACTAATGTGTTTGCAGTTCCTAAATCTATTCCAATGTCTCTAGAACTTCCAAAAAAACCCATAAAAACTCTCCTCTCAATCTATAAAATACCTTTTTCTTTTAAGCTTATATAAGCTTCATTACCAATAATAATATGATCTAAAACTTCAATTCCTAGTAATGTTCCACACTCCTTTAGTCTTTTAGTTATTAGTATATCCTCTTTGCTAGGTGTTGGATCACCTGATGGATGATTGTGACACAATATCACTGATGCACTACTAAGCTTTATAGCTTCTATAAAGACTTCTCTCGGATGAACAATGGAACTATTTAAATTTCCTATAGAAATATCTTTAACTGATATAATTATGTTTTTAGTATTTAACATAATTAGCTTAAAATATTCTTTTTTTAAACCCTTCATTTGTCTCATCATATAATTAGACACATCTTTAGGACTACTTACAATATGCTCTTCACCGGATTTAAAAGAATTAAATCTGATAGCTAGCTCTGCAAGGGCTAAAACTTGAGTAGCTTTAACTTCCCCTATTCCTTTTACCTGCTTTAAATCATTAATACTGGGGCTGGAAATTCCATTTATGCCTCCACAATGAGATAATAACCTATCACATAGATTTAAAACACTATCTTCCTTTGTTCCAGTCCTCAATATAAGGGCTAAAAGTTCAGAATTAGACAGGTATTCTGCCCCATACCTTAACATTTTTTCTCTAGGTCTTTCATTTTTAGGTAAATCTTTAATCTTTAATTTATAGTTCATAAACTAACTCCTTTATTGATTTACCCCCATCTCCCTTAGTGATAAATATAAAGTATTTAAAGGCAATCCTACTACATTGTAATAACAGCCATTAATATTTTCCACAAAAATAGCAGCATTATCTTGTATTCCATAGGCACCAGCTTTACCATTACATTGACCCGATTCAATATACCTAAGTATCATATCCTCAGATAGGTTCATAAATTTAACTTCAGTACAAACACTTTTTCTTATTAATTCATTGGTTTTGCTGTTTATTAAAACTAGCCCGGAATAAACTTTATGTACATTTACACTGAGTGAACTTAGCATTTCAAATGCATCTTTATCATTTATTGGTTTTCCAAGAATTTTCCCATTTAAATATACTACAGTATCACAGCCTATGACAATACTATCTTTCTGCACTTTATTCAAAATATTTCTAGCTTTTCCTTCAGCTAAATCACACACATGTTTATCTATATCACCTTGAAATTCAACAGAATCCTCATCAAAGTTACTAATCTCTATTTTAAAATTATCTACTAACCTTTTTAATAATTCCTGTCTTCTTGGTGATGCAGAAGCTAATACTATCTCCATAACTTCCTCCTAGAATCTCTTAAATAATACTATTGCTAAAACCATACCTACTATAGCCATTAAATTCAGGCCAAATCCTAGTCCAAAAGTTAATTCTAAGACCTTTAAATCAATGACTAAAGGATTTTTTAATCCTATAAAGTAGTTTTTTCCTAAAAAATCTAAGGCTTTAAAAGTATTTCCTAAAAATTCTCCAATAAAGCTTCCAGAAATAGCCCCCAGAAGAGTTATAAATACATACTCTTTAGCGGTTTTATATGATTTTCCCATAAAAAAACATCCCCCAGTATATTTAAAATCTGCAATATACCATTTGTATTAATCAATATAACATTTTATATCTAATATAGTGTAACATTTAATATTTTTTTACACAAGACTATAACAAATTTTTTAAACTTTTTTTATAAATTAAGGCTATCTGTGAACTTTTGTTCACAGATAGCCTTATATCAACTTATTAAAAATAATATATACCTTATTTTTTAAACTTTATTAGCTGGTCATAGACATATTTTAGTACTTCTCCATCCTTATTTTTATCTACTTCATCTGGAAGAGCCTTTATATATTCCTTCAAAGAATTAACTTCATTATATTGTTTCATGTTCTCATCTATTTTCTCCAATCCATCTATCCACTTTTTAAGTTCACTGGTATTAATAGATTTTACACCACTTTCTGAAGTTTTATTTACTACTTGCAACAAACTATCTACAATTTCACAAAATTGTTTTGTAGAGTTATCTTCCATAGGTATGTTTATAGTTACTTTAGTATTATCTATTCCCTTTTCTTTTAATATTGAAGCTCCATTTTCTATATTTTTATCAGAATACATTCCAAAATATACCTTAGATAGCTCTCCCTCTTGCCCTATAAAAGGATTACCAAAGGCTGATAATTTATTTAAAGTTTCATCAGCATTACTTTTAACTTTAAATACACCACACTGTAGTATATAAAAATTATATTCTGACACAGCTTTTTCTTCCTTTACTCCAGTTGAATTTCCTTCTTCCTTTACTTCACTTTTATCAGGCACTTTACCGCTATTTTGTTGTTGTTCAGAATTATTCATATCTATACCTTTAATAAAGCCTATTTTACCTGAGTCTTTAAGTACAAATTTAAATATAAAAGTTCCTAATAGTAATGCCAAAAGTAAAGTTATAGCTAAATAAAATAAAAAACTGTTACTACTCTTTGGTTTAGATTTAATATTGTATCTTGTGTACTTCATTTTATACCCCCATTTCTAATTAATAAACATTAATTTAAAATTTAAATCTTAAAATAATCTGTCCTATTAATTTATATATATAATTAGGGATAAATATTACTATATAATTTATTATAAAAATTAAAAAAATCGACATAGTCGATTTTTTTATTCATGTTATTCATTATAACGAATTGATAGTCTTACTATTCTTCTAATAAATTTTTTTGCCTTTTCATAAGGCATTCCATTAACTTCTAAAAATTTAAATATTCCTAGATTATTTCTTTCTATGGATTTAATAACTTTTTCTATTCTCATAAGTTCTTCATCATTATCTTCTTTTGATGGAACCTGTGTAGAATTAAAGTTTTTTTCATCATCAAAGTCTTTCAGTAATCTATTTTCATTCTCCTGTACATATCTCTCTACATCATCTTCAAAGTCTTCATCTAAATAAGTCTCAGCAGGAATATCTATGTCCTCATTAGTTTCTTTTAAATCTATAACTTGAGCCAGCTCTTTCTGCATTGGATGTATAAAATTATTTCTTGGCATTATTCCCATCATACCACATACAGATATGAAATCTTTCATTTCATCGGGCAAAGAATTATGTGTCATAGGCGCCAAGGGTACAAATTCATATTCATTATCAAAAGCCATGAACATACCTCCATTTTTTATATTACATTAAAAATGTATGCCTTTAGCCTCTAATAAATTCCTATATCTTTATATTATATCCATATTATCTCCTGGATTATCTTTAAGCTTGTCTATAGAGTGAACATATCTATTGGTAGTAGCAATACTACTATGAGCTGCAAATTCTCTAACTTTTTCTATGGTGGCCCCTTGAGTAATTGCCATGGTTATAGCTGTATGTCTTGTGGAATGAACTTTTAATTTTTTATTTATATTGCACTTACTACATATATTCTTAAGCATATAGTTTAAAGTACTAGGATTTAACTTCTCTCCATTTCTATTATTAGAGGAGTGTCCTATAAATAAATAGTTATTGCTAAACTCTTCTTTATCTCTTCCTGTAACTAAAATATATTTCTCAATTAAACTTTTCACCTTAGGTTGAAGCTTTACTAAATCTTTTTTATTTCCTTTTCTAGTAACTTCTATAACATCATATTCTCCATACTTTTTTATATGACATATTTTTATATTTATCATTTCTGATTTTCTTAGTGCAGTGGTGAGTGCTAAGGCTAATATAGCTTTATTCCTAAGTCCTAGTACACTTGTAGTATCAATACTTCCCAGCAAAATCTTACTTTCTTCCTCAGTCAAAAATTCTGTAACTTTATTAGTTACAATAGGCTTTTCTTCCTTCACATTAGCAAAAGGGTTAAATTTAATAATTCTTATATCACTGTAATTATCTTCATATTTCATAAGCCACTTATAAAGAGCAGAAAGAGATGATATCTTTCTATTAATAGTTGAAGAAGATAATCCTTTATTTTGCAAATCCAGGATAAATTTTTGAACGTGAAATATATTTATTTCTCTTATATGTTCTATACTTATATCAGTTACATCTGACTTATTAAAAAAATCCTTTATATCTTTCTCATAGCTAATGGCTGTATATTTACTTCTTCCACCTTTAATATCTAGGAAGCATTGAATAAAATGTTTATTTTTTTCTAAATAAAGTTCCTTTTTACTATGTAATATTATTTCATTCATAAAATCCTCCTCCTTTACAAATCTACTATAGAACAAAAGAACCGCCTAAGCAGTTCTTTTATTTGAATTATAATCCTTCTACAGTAGAAATGATTTCTGTAAGTGCAAGTTCCTCATCAGTTCCATTAGTTATAATTTTTACTGTATATCCCTTATTAACTCCTAAGGATAATACTCCAATGAGACTTTTTGCATTAGCTCCTTTACCATTACATTCTATAGTAACTTCACACTTAAAAGTAGTAGCCTTTTGAACTAATAAAGTTGCTGGTCTTGCATGCAATCCCTGTGGACTATTAATGATTATTTCCTTTGTTAGCATATTATCACCTCATTTACGAGAAATTATTTTATGCCATTAACAAAGTCTTCTATTCTATTCAATCCTTTTTCTATGTTTTCCATAGATGTAGCATAAGATAATCTTATAAAATCATCTACTCCAAAAGCAATACCAGGTATTACTGCAACCTTCTCCTTCTCAAGAAGTAGGTCACTGAATGTAAGAGAGTCTTTTATAATCTTTCCATCCACTTCCTTATTTAATACCTTTGATATGTTTACCATAACGTAGAATGCACCTTCTGGTTTAACACAGGATAAGTTATTTATAGAATTAATTTTATCTACCATAAAATCTCTTCTCTTTTTAAATTCCTGCTTCATTTTTTCAACTTCGCTTTGATCTCCATTTAAAGCTTCTACAGATGCATATTGAGATATTGAACATGGATTTGAAGTAGTGTGACTTTGTATGTTTGACATTAATGAAGTTATTTTTTCACTAGCTGCTGCATAACCAATTCTCCATCCAGTCATAGCATAAGCTTTTGAAACCCCATTTATTACTATTGTTCTATTATAAGCATCTTCAGATAAACTTGCTATAGAAATATGACCACTTTCTCCATATAAAAGTTTTTCATATATTTCATCTGATATAATTATTATATCATGTTTTTGTGCAAAAGTTGCAATTTTCTCTAACTCTTCTTTCGTATAAGCTGTTCCAGTTGGATTATTAGGGCTATTTAGTATCATAGCTTTAGTTTTTTCAGTTACTGCTTTTTCTAAAGATTCAATTGTTAGTTTAAAAGAATTACTTTCTTCTGTGTCAACAAAAGTTGGAACTCCATCAGCCAATTGTACAAGTTCTGGATAACTAACCCAATATGGAGCACCTATTAAAACTTCATCTCCTGGGTTTAATATAGCTTGAAAAATATTTGCTAAACATTGTTTAGCTCCTGTTGAAATAATAATTTGAGAAGTTTTATAAGTTAAGTTATTATCTTTTTTAAACTTATTTACAACTGCTTCCTTTAATTCAATTATACCTGAAGCCGCTGTATATCTTGTTTGACCTGCTTCAATTGCCTTTATAGCAGCTTGTTGTATATTTTTCGGAGTATTAAAATCTGGCTCTCCTGCACCAAAGCCTATAACGTCAATCCCCTCTGCTTTCATCTTTTTAGCCTTTGCTGTAATTGCTAATGTAAGTGATGGTGAAATTTCCATTGCTTTTTTTGATAGCATCATTATAACTACCCCCATTAATATTTATTCTTTACAATATAAAATAATTAAAACTATCCAAATAAAAGAAATATTATTTAAACCTTTTCATTCAATTATATCCTCAAAAATATAATAAACGAGTTGGATATTCTACATCTAATGAATTTTAAAATGCATTAGAACTTGATATGAAAGATATACTTCATATCTGTATAATACCACTTATTCTATATAGTGTAAAGATTATATGGTAATTTTAACTTACTATTATTATTCTCATTTTTTATATTTACATACTAACTTTTTATAACATTTGTCCAAAGTTCTGAAACTTATTTACCTACATATAAAGACTAAAGACATGAAATTATATTTTAATTTCATGTCTTTATAACCTAAAAATTATTTTTAGATTGTACTATCAATTTAATTGCAGTTCTTTCTTCCCCATCAATTTCTACATCTGTAAATGCCGGTACACAAACCAAGTCCATTCCACTAGGTGCTACAAATCCTCTAGCTATAGCTACAGCCTTTACTGCTTGATTGATTGCTCCTGCTCCTATAGCTTGAATTTCTGCCCCACTACTTTGTTTTAGTACTCCTGCCAAGGCTCCTGCTACTGAATTAGGATTAGATCTTGCTGAAACTTTTAATACTTCCATATTAAACCTCCTACTACTATTACTACTTATTAAACTAATATTATTAGAATCCTATATATTATTTCTACATTTAATTGAAAATTCCTTTTATTGAAAATACAATTTTAGATTATTGCAAATTATAGTTTCACTTAAAATAATGGACAAAATAAAAGCCTCCTATTAAATAGGAGACTCACCTTTTTCATTACCTAATTTTACTTTGCATATTCTACTGCTCTTGTTTCTCTGATAACATTAACCTTTATTTGACCTGGATATTCTAGTTCTGATTCTATTTTCTTCACAATATCTCTAGCCACTTCAATAGCACCTGCATCATCAACATCATCTGGTTTAATCATAATTCTGATTTCTCTTCCGGCTTGAATTGCATATGACTTTTCTACACATTCATATGAGTTTGCGATTTCTTCTAATTTTTCTAATCTTTTTATATAGGCTTCTAGAGTTTCTCTTCTAGCACCTGGTCTAGCTGCTGATATAGCATCTGCTGCTTGAACTAGTACTGCTTCTAGAGATTGATACTCTACATCTCCATGATGAGCTGCAATAGCGTTTACAACTATTGGAGATTCATGACATTTTTTAGCTAACTCAGCACCAATTAGTGCATGTGGTCCTTCTACTTCATGGTCTACAGCTTTACCGATATCATGTAATAATCCACACCTTTTTGCCATGGTAGGATCCATTCCAAGCTCTGACGCCATAAGACCTGCTAAGTATGAAACTTCTATAGAATGTTTTAATACATTTTGACCATAACTAGTTCTATATTTCAATCTTCCTAAAAGTCTGATTATTTCCACATGTAATCCATGGATACCAGTTTCGAAGGTGGCTTGCTCGCCCTCTTCTCTTATGTCATTCTCAACATCTTTTTTCGCTTTTTCAACCATTTCCTCAATTCTTGCTGGGTGTATTCTTCCATCAACTATTAGTTTTTCTAAGGCAATTTTAGCTACCTCTCTTCTAATAGGATCAAAAGCTGAAAGAATAACAGCTTCCGGAGTATCATCTATTATTAAATCAACTCCAGTTAAAGTTTCAAGGGCTCTAATATTTCTGCCTTCACGCCCAATAATCCTTCCCTTCATTTCATCGTTAGGAAGTGATACAACATGTACTGTAGATTCAGCTACATGGTCTGCTGCACATCTCTGTATAGCATATGTTATAACTTCTCTTGCCTTTTTATCGGCTTCCTCTTTAGCTTTAGCTTCAATTTCTTTAATCATTATTGCTGTTTCATGTTTAATTTCTTTTTTTACTTCGTCTAATAGTATTTGCTTTGCTTCTTCTGAGGTTAATCCTGCTACTCTTTGTAATTCTTCTCTTACACTATTATATAATTCTTGTATTCCTGATTCTAATGTCTCAACCTCTTGTTGTTTTTTAGATAATACTTCTTCTTTTCTTTCTATTGATAGGGTTTTCTTATCTAAAGTTTCCTCTTTTTGAAGAACCCTTCTTTCTAATCGCTGAATTTCATTTCTTCTTTCTCTGGACTCTTTATCAAAATCAGCTCTTAATCTATGCACTTCTTCTTTAGCTTCAAGGATTGCTTCTTTCTTTTTAGATTCTGCTTCTTTTTGTGCCTCACCTAAAATCTTTTTAGCATCTTCCTCTGATTTAGATACATTAGCTAAAGATATATTCTTTCTTGTATAAATAAAAACAAAAATAGCGACTAAACAAACAACTAGCGCAATAGCTATTATTAAAATAATTTGACTTGGTTCAGTCAATTTCCAACACCTCCTTTGCTTTTTTTATGACATATATTAGCAGTAAAATGAAAGCTCGAAAAGGTGCATATTCTATTCAATTCCTCTTATATTAAACCAGTATTTGTATTCATTTTATATTACTTTAACATCATTGTCAAGGTTATTACTAAATACTACAAATTCTCTCAACTTAGCTCTTAGGCTCAGCTTGAACCTTTTAAAAAAAATTTTTAATTAGAATATCACCTTTAATTTTTCCATTAAAATATCGCATACTTTAATTATACATTTATTTGTATATTTCATACACAATATTTAAAATTTTAATTAAAAAAGATATATAAAGCTTAAGTTATATATTTTTACTTAAAGCTTTATATATCTTTTATCCGATTTAATAAAGTAATTTAATTTTCTTCTACTTTATTCTCAACTTTTACTGAATTGTTATTTAATGGCAAAGAGTACTTCTCTCTTATTTTATTTTCTATTTCATTGGCAATTTCTGGGTTTTCCTTAAAGAAGTTTTTAGCATTTTCTCTTCCTTGGCCTAGTCTTACGTCTCCGTAGGCAAACCAAGCGCCACTTTTTTGGACAATTTCTTCTTTAACACCAATATCTAATATATCCCCAACCCTAGATATTCCTTCACCATACATAATATCAAATTCTGATTGTTTAAATGGTGGTGCAACTTTATTTTTAGTTATCTTAGCTCTAGTTCTATTTCCTAAGAAGGTTTCTCCTTGTTTAATAGTATCTATCTTTCTTACATCAATTCTCACAGAGGCATAGAATTTAAGAGCTCTTCCTCCTGGAGTCGTTTCTGGATTTCCAAACATAATTCCAACTTTTTCTCTCAATTGGTTTATAAATATAGTAGAGCACTTTGATTTGTTTATAGAACCTGTAAGTTTTCTTAAAGCTTGAGACATAAGTCTAGCTTGAAGACCTACATGGGCATCTCCCATTTCACCTTCAATTTCAGCCTTTGGAACTAAGGCAGCAACAGAGTCTATAACTACTATATCTATTGCACCAGATCTAACTAAGGCTTCTGTAATTTCAAGAGCCTGCTCACCTGTATCTGGTTGAGATACTATTAAGTTATCTATGTCTACGCCTAATGCCTTTGCATAAACTGGATCAAGGGCATGTTCTGCATCTATATATGCTGCACAACCACCGTTCTTTTGAGCTTCTGCAACTACATGTAAAGCTACAGTGGTTTTACCAGAGGATTCTGGTCCAAAAATCTCAATTATTCTTCCTCTTGGAACTCCGCCAATTCCCAGTGCAATATCTAGCCCTAAACATCCTGTAGATATGCAGTCTATATTTAAAGTACTCTCTTCCCCTAATTTCATTATTGAGCCTTTACCAAATTGCTTTTCTATTTGACCCATAGCTGCTTCTAATGCTTTTAATTTATCGTTATTCATAAATTCCCCTTTAGGGTTCACATCCTTCCATTACGAACAATAGTTCTTATATATTTATTATATAGTATTTAATTTATCAGGTCAAGTGTTATAGTAAAGAGTTCCTTTAAATTTCTTTCAAGGAACTCTTTACCATTTTTGACATAGTTATAGAATTATAAACATTATTCATTAATATTTATAATATCTTTTCCTTTAATAAAATAATCCACTCCAGATCCAATAGTTATAGCAGCTGCTAGGTATATCGTAACCTGGGTTGTAATATTAAGCCACCCTGGATTATATACTAGAGATAATAGTCCCATTATGATAGCTATCATCTGAATTACAGTCTTCAGCTTTCCCCAATTACTTGCAGCTATTACCACGCCTTGTGAAGCAGCTAATGTCCTTAATCCTGATACTATAAATTCCCTGGCAATTATTACAACTACTACCCATGCTACAACAATTCCTTTTTCAACTAAAAGTATTAGAGCACAGGTAACTAAAAGCTTGTCTGCTAGAGGATCCATGAATTTTCCAAAGNNNNTATCAAGCATTGCACATATTAAGAATATTGGAACTAACATTATTCTTAGCACTGTAAGCTTATTCGCAAGATTCATCATTAACATCTCCTACTCCTGAAATTTAACAATCTTATAATCTATTTACCTAATTAAAATTTACCTCTTATTGTAAATAGTAAAAACAAATTTTTTATAATAGTAATTATAAATTATTTTATCTTATACAAACATTATACAATAAAATCTAAAAATTATTTAGTTTATTAATACTAATTTTACTTTATATCCTTATCTATATTATTAATTAA
>NZ_DHYX01000107.1:0-5706 GCF_002414285.1 Clostridium sp. UBA5119
ATGACTACATTATACAAGGAGATAAGAAAATAAATATATAAATAATATTGTTCGTGTGGATATTATGCTATAAAATGTAAGTATGTATATCATAAATTTCAAATAATATAATTAAAGTTTATTTATATTAATTACACGTAGATATGCCTCAATTGCTATTATACTTAACTAAATATAAAATACTTTTGAATAAGTAAGAAAGAAGAGGAAGTTAGTTTATGGAATTAAAAAAAATATCTAATAGAATTTATTATTTACCTGCCGAAGAAGAAACTGATAGGCCAGTTATTGGATATATCAAAGGAGATAAATGTTCATTGGCTATAGATGCAGGTAATTCAGCTAAACATGTAGAAAAATTTTATTGTGAATTAAATAATGTAGGTTTGAAATTACCAGATTATACAGTGATTACCCATTGGCATTGGGATCATACATTTGGCATGCATTCAGTAGCAGGAAAGACAATTGCTGGACAATTGACAAATAATAAATTGAAAGAAGTTGCAACATGGCAATGGTCTGATGATGATATGAAAAGTAGACTTGAAACAGGTAAAGATATTGAAATGTGTGACAAATGTATTAAATTGGAGTATTCAAACAGACAAGATATAAAAGTAGCTTCTGCAGATATAGAATTTAGCGGAAGTTTAAAAATTGATTTGGGTGGTATTTATTGCGAGATAACTGAAATTGAAGCACCTTATTCAGAAGATTCGGTATTGATTTATGTACCGGAAGAAAAAGTGGTTTTTATTGGTGATGCAGATTGTGAAGATCACTATGATAATAATGGCTATTATGATAAGGATAAGTTAGGGTGTTTTATTGAACTAATTAAGGAAATTGATTTTAATACTTATGTTCTGGGACATGATAAACCTGAAACGAAGGAAGAAGTAATTTCATACTTAATGGACGAATTAAAAAAGTTAAGATGAGACATAAAGAGGGGAATCGCACCATAAATAGGTGTGATTTTTTTGTTATTTAAGTGGTGAGTTGAAATTGAATATATATTAGTATTAAAAGAGAATTTTAGATGATTAAGAAAATATATGAATAGGAACTTTGCAAATGAGTAGTATAACATGAGAGAAATAGTAATATGAATGATTGAATTATCAGTGAAGATATAAATTATATAGAAAAGTAGGTTTTACATATATGCGAGGCCAACCATAACCATGGTGAAATATCGTCAATAGTCCACGGAAATAAAATGTTCAAAGTCTTAGTAGCAATCATGCTACAAAATTTTAAAATAATCAATAGGAAAATAACAGATAGCATACAGTAAAATATATCATATTAAAGCATATATGGGAATATATTTCATTAATATGGATTCCATGATACAATTTTATTGTAAGTAATATTTTTTATATTTTAATGTAAAAAAGAAAAATTAAATGGGGGTGTAGAATAGTATGGATATGTATAAAGTTATTGAGATTAAGCAAAATATTTTCGAAAACAATGATAAACAAGCAGAACTACTTAGGGAAGATTTAAAAAAAGATAAGACTTTTTTGTTAAATTTAATGTCATCACCAGGGTCAGGGAAAACAACAACTGTTTTAAGAACAATTGAAGCTTTAAAAGATGAAATGAGTATTGGGGTCTTAGAAGCTGATATTGACTCAGATGTGGACGCTAATACTGTTTCCAAGACAGGTGCAAAGGTAATACAATTGCATACTGGTGGCATGTGCCATCTTGATGCAGATATGACCAAACAAGGACTAAATGGATTGGGAACAGAAGATGTTGATTTTGTAATATTAGAAAATGTAGGTAACTTAGTATGCCCAGCAGAATTTGATACTGGTTCATCAAAAAATGCTATGATATTAAGTATACCAGAGGGAGATGACAAGCCCTTAAAATATCCTTTGATGTTTTCCATTGTTGATGTTTTATTAATTAACAAGATAGATGTAATAGATTATTTTGACTTTGATTTAGAAGTAGTGAAAGAGCGTGTGAAAAAATTGAATCCAAATATCAAGGTTATCCCAATCTCTGCTAGAACTGGTGAGGGAATTGATGACTGGGTTAACTGGATACGTAATGAAGTAAAAGATTGGAATAAAAAATAGGGTATAATGAAAAATTATTGGGGGAATGGGTATGGTAAAAGTAAAAGTATTAGAACTTGCAAATCATATAAGTAAGATAAAACCTGGTTCAAAAAATGAAATAAAGCCGGAGGATCCAGAATATAAAATTTTGGAACCAGTTGTTACAGAAGAAATGGCAGAAGTAGGACTTTGTATTGAATTCCGTAAACCAAAGAGCGCAGAAGAAGTTGCTGTTTTATGTGGCAAATCTTTAGAGGAAACAAAGAGAATCCTATGGGAACTAGCCATTGCTGGTGTTTGCTTTGTTGGTGAAGAAGATGGCGTTGACAAGTACTGGTTTGAGATTTGGGTTCCAGGACACATGGAAATGATAGTTAACCATCCACATAAGGAAAATGTTGAGAATTATAAGCAAATTGCTGAGGCTTTTGAGGCCTATGGAAGAAAAAAAGCACCTATAACAGCAGGCATTTTTCCAGTAGGAACAGGCCCTATGCGTGTTATCCCTATAGAAACATCAATTCAAGGTGAAACAAGAAGAGCATCTTATGAGGAAGTTTCTAAATATCTCAATGAAAATACTGTTTTCTCCGTTTCGGATTGTTCTTGTCGTACATCAAGAGAAGCTATGGGAGAAGGTTGTGGCCACTTGAAGGAAGATATGTGTATTCAGCTTGGTCATGCTGCTGAATACTATATCCGTACAGGAAGAGGAAGAGCAATTACCCGCGAAGAAGCTTTTGAAATCATTAAAAGAGCCGAAGAAAATGGTTTAATGCACCAAATGCCAAATGCAGATGGTCCAGGAAAAACTCATGCCATTTGTAACTGTTGCGGCTGTTCATGTTACGCTACGAGAATTGCAGGAATGTTCTTAAATAATGATATGGTGCGCTCAAATTATGTATCAAGAGTTGATAAAGACAAATGTGTTGGTTGTGGAGAGTGTGTTCAAATTTGTCCGGTTAATGCATTGAAATTAGGTCAAAAATTATGTGCTAAAACGCCAATTGTTGAAAAGAAGAGAGTTGACTTTGCCCATAATACAGAGTGGGGTTCAGATAAATGGAATGTTGATCATCGTATCAACAAGAAAAATGTTGTTGATACAGGTACAAGTCCTTGTAAAACACAATGTCCAGCACATATTTCCGTTCAAGGCTATGTTAAGCTAGCATCTCAAGGAAGATATAAAGAAGCGCTTGAACTTATCAAGAATGAAAATCCGTTTCCGGCTGTATGTGGGCGTATTTGTCCAAGGAAATGTGAATCTGCTTGTACTAGAGGAGATATTGATGAGCCAGTTGCTATAGATGAAATTAAAAAATTCATTGCTGAACAAGATTTAAAAATGGATACTCGTTATGTACCAAAATTAAGACATGAATATGGTAATAAAATTGCAGTTATAGGTGGTGGTCCTTCAGGTCTCTCTTGTGCTTTTTATTTAGCTCTTGATGGTTATAAGGTAACGGTATTTGAAAAGCAAAAGGTACTTGGTGGTATGCTTACCCTTGGTATTCCTTCTTATAGATTAGAAAAAGAAGTTATAAACGCAGAAATAGATATTTTAAGAGAACTAGGAGTAGAATTTAAAACTGGTATTGAAGTAGGTAAAGACATAAGTCTTAAATACTTAAGAGGTCAAGGATATGAAGCATTCTATCTTGCAATCGGTGCTCAGTTAGGCAGAAACCTTGGTATCCAGGGTGAAGATTTAGAAGGGGTTATTACAGGAGTTGATTTCTTACGTAATGTAAACCTTGGTAATGAGGTAAACCTTGAAGGAGACGTGGTGGTAATTGGTGGCGGTAACGTTGCTATTGATGTTTCAAGAACAGCTACAAGAGTTGGAGCTTCAAAGGTTAACATGTTCTGTCTTGAAAGTCGAGAGGAAATGCCAGCCCTTGAAGAAGAAATTGAAGAAGCATTATCAGAAAGCATTGAAGTTAACAATTCTTGGGGTCCAAAGCGAATTCTTGAAGAAAATGGGAAAGTAATAGGCATAGAATTTAAAAAATGTCTTTCAGTTTTTGATGATAATGGAAAATTTAGTCCTATGTTTGATGAAGAGATCACTAAGATTGTAAAGACAAATCATGTTCTAATTTCAGTAGGTCAAGGAATGGATTGGGGTAGATTGCTAGAAGACAGCAAAATAGAATTGAATCCAAACAAGACAGTGAAAGCAGATTCCTTCACTCTACAGACAGGGGAGTCAGATGTATTTGCTGGTGGGGATGCATTAACAGGTCCTAAGTTTGCTATTGATGCCATTGCTTTGGGTAAAGAAGGTGCAATTTCAATTCATCGCTATGTTCAACCTGGACAGAGCTTAGTTCTTGGAAGAGATAGAAGACAGTACTCTGCACTTGATAAAGAAAACTTAACATTACAAGGATATGACCGCATACCAAGGCAGAAAGTAGACCATGTAGATGGAAAGAGATCAAAAGAAACCTTTAAGGATTTACGCCCTACATTTACTGAAGAGCAAGTGATGAAGGAAACAGAACGTTGCCTTGGTTGTGGTGCTACAATTACAGATGAATATCAATGTATAGGATGTGGTGCATGTACAACCAGATGTAAGTTTGATGCTATTACACTTTTTAGAAAATATGATGCACAAAGTGTACCACTTGAAAAGCTTAAACCTATAATTGTTAAAAATATAATTAAGCGTAAATGTGTAATCACAGCTAGAAAGATTAAAAAGTTATTCACAAAAGATTCTTAAAAATAAAACGAAATAATTGACATATTACAGGAGAAAAGGTGAGGGAACATATAGTTACCCTCCACCTTTTTACCTAGATAAGAAGGGTGATTTTAATGCATGAATTAGGTGTAGTAATTGAAGTGGTTAAAACTGTTGAAAATTTCGCAGAAAAGAATGGATTAAAGAAAATAGATACAATAGTTCTACAAATTGGAGAACTCTCATCAATGATTCCTAAATATATTGAATCTTGTTATCCGGTAGCTGTAGATGGTACAAAATTACAGAACACAAAATTAAAGATTGAAATATTACCAGGTAATGCAATATGTAAAAAGTGTAGAAAAGTTTTTAATATCATTGAGAATAGCAGTAAGTGTCCAAGCTGTACAAGTGAAGAATGGGAGTTATTATGTGGAAAAGAGTTTATGATAAAGGAAATAGTTGCTTGTTAAAGTAAGGATTGGAAGATTACATAAAAACTTTAATAAATAATTTACCTAATTATGCTGGCCTTTATAGATATAGAATGGGTGATGTTATTCAGGTAGTTGGATTTTATAATAATTGTCCTGAAGTGGAGTTTTTATATAGGAAGAATCAAGTGTTGAATATGGTATCTGAAAAAACTAATGAAGAACATTTAACTAATTCTATAAAAAGTACAATAAAAAAATTAAATTTAAACTTAGTAGACTATACTACAATGCCTGATAACTCAATTACACCTGGAAGATATGCGTTTTACTTTGAATTTTAAAATAGTATATATAATTATAAGATTAAATTATTAGAGGAAACCTTGGATAAGGAGATTAGAAGTTCTAACTTAGCCTATGATAGAGCTAGAAATAACAAGAATTTATCTATGGTAAAAGTAATACTTTTACAACCAAC
>NZ_DHYX01000107.1:5741-28465 GCF_002414285.1 Clostridium sp. UBA5119
AGAAGGGAATATCAAAAAATCAAATTAAGATTCCAAGGGTTATATCTAATAATAGGAGTATATTAGATATTATTAATAGAAATAAGATATAATATACTTCTTCAATATTATTTGTATTAATAATATTCTTAAAATATAATAATATTAATAAAGTTTTTATAGGAGGATATTATGATGATAACAAGAGAGGAAGCGTTGGAACTACTTACCGAATACAATAAAGAAGAATTTCATATTCAACATGCGTTAACGGTTGAAGGTGTTATGAATTATTTTGCAAAGAAACTTGGATATGAAGATGAAGCAGAATTTTGGTCTAGAGTTGGATTGCTTCATGATTTAGATTTTGAAATGTATCCAGAACAACATTGTAGCAAAACTCAAGAAATCATGAGACAATGTGGTCTTGATGAAAGATTAATAAGAGCAGTAGCTAGCCATGGATATGGACTTTGTGCAGAAGAACAACCAAAACCAGAACATGAGATGGAAAAGATATTATTTTCAGTGGATGAACTTACTGGATTAATTGGTGCAGCTGCAAGAATGCGTCCATCTAAGAGTGTTATGGATATGGAACTTTCAAGTCTTAAGAAAAAGTTCAAAGATAAGAAATTTGCTGCTGGATGTTCAAGGGATGTAATTAAACAAGGAGCAGAAATCCTTGGTTGGGAATTAGATAAATTATTTGAAGAAACAATTCTAGCTATGCGTTCTTGTGAGGATTTCATCAATAATAAAATGGAATTATATAACAATTAGTAGATTATAATGGATAATTTTTATACTTATGTAACCATATGGGTAAGTCAATTTGACAAGTAAAAGTAAAAATGATATTATTATATTGTCAGTGTGTATGAAAACTCAAGACCATCTGAAGGTGGTTTTGAGTTTTTTTATAATAAGGTTTCTTACAAAGCTATGAGTCGTTGGTTTATGCTATAGGTAATGATATTTTAAAAGGAAAAATAGCATGAAAGAAGAATGGCTGAAAGTAAAAATTATTAAAACACTAGTTTGAAATTAGAGAGGAGACGGTCAAGAATGAATATAAAAAATGAGCAAGTTAATCATATTAAATTCGGATCAGGAGTCATAACGGAGGTAGAGGGCGATAAGATATTAGTGGAATTTCAAGATAACCTTGGAGTAAAAGCTTTTGTATATCCAGAAGCATTTAAAATGTTTCTAGAAGCAGTAAATGAGGAAGTTCAGAATAGTATATTAGAAAAATTGCATATAAAGCAAGAGCAGTCAAAAGCTAAACTAGAAGAGAAAAGAAATGAAGAAAAACAGGAAAAAGAAATACTTGAAAAAGCTGCAAAGGAAGAGAAAAAAATATTACTTGCAGAAAAGAGAGCAGCAGCAAAACTTGCAAAAGCAAAAGATGCAAAATAATCAGTAGTTGTTGATAAATATAGAGTCATTGCATAGCCTTATGATTCTAAAGATATAATAAAAACACATTAGCAGAGAGATAAGGCTATTTTATTAGCTATATGTCCCATTCTAGTTTTAACATATCTTTAAGTATTTCTACCTTATCAGTTCCAATTTTCTCACATAGTGTTTGCTCTATGGCTGCCTTTTGAGATAAATTTATCTCATAACATTCTTCACCTAAGGGAGTCAACTGCAAACATTTATCCCTATTATTGTTTGTTGAATTTGTAATTTCAATTAAGCCCTTTGCTTCAAGATTTTTTACAAATTTATGAGTTGCCTGTCTAGAGATATCAACATGTTTTGTAACGTAAGATAGAGTTGTCTTTTTATTATATATTCTTGCCATGATATACCATTCAGAGTTTGAAATATGTATATCACTACTATCATTCCATGATTTTTCACATATTCTACGAAGTAGAACGTGACGCTCACTTATTAAATCAATTAAATGTAAATTTTGTAATTCAGAATTCAATGGCTTCACTCCAATCATTATCTTTACTAAAATAATATACAAATAATATACATAATTCATTAAGAATTGTCAATTTAATTGACAATTTGTTAAATTTAATGTACAATGAAATTAGTCAACTTAGTTGACAAAGTACAACAAGGGAGAAATTGAAATGTTTAATATTGGAGAATTAATAATTTATTCGGCCCATGGAATTTGCCGTGTAGATGACATATGTGAACAAAAAATAGGTGGTAAAAAAAGAAATTACTATAAATTGCACCCAGTGGACGATAGTTCATTAAGTATAAGCGTCCCAGTTGAGAGTGATAAGGTAGCCATGTTACAGCTTGTAAATAAAGAAGAGGCAGAAGAACTCTTAGAATCCTTCAGGGAACCAGGTGTAGATTGGATAGAAGCGAATGCTGAAAGAAACCAAGTATATTCTAAGGTTGTAAAGAATGGAGATCGTAAAGAAATCTCTAAGATAATAAGTACTTTAATGAGGAAAAAGCTTAAAATTGAAGCAGAAGGAAGGAAATTTCATCAGCAAGATATAAAACTTTTAACTTATGTTCAAAGTATATTGTTTACAGAATTAGCATTCAAATTAAACACAACTTTTGAAGTAATAAATAGAAAAGTTGCTAGATTAATTAATGAAAATGACTACTAAATATGATTATAATAGAAGTGCATGCTAAACAGGGTTGTTTTACTCAGTAGAAGTTAAAAAAGGTGAGACATAATATAAGCTATAATGGCTTTTGAAAGGGTAGTTGATAAAAATGAATATAAGTAATGATAGAAGTATGGCCATAGAAACAGTTATGAACCATATAGAAAAACAATTTGGAAAAGGTTCCGTAATGAAGCTTGGAGGAACCTCAACAATGGATATAGAAGCTATCCCGACAGGATGTCTTGCTTTAGATATAGCCCTTGGCGTTGGAGGAGTTCCAAAGGGTAGAATAGTGGAGATATATGGACCAGAGTCTTCTGGTAAAACAACAGTAGCACTACATATAGTGGCAGAAGCTCAAAAAAGTGGTGGTGCAGCAGCTTATATCGATGCGGAACATGCTTTGGATCCATCCTATGCAAAAAAACTGGGTGTTAATACTGATGATCTGATTATTTCTCAACCTGATACTGGAGAACAAGGCCTGGAAATAGCTGAAGCTCTTGTAAGATCAAATGCTTTAGATGTCCTTGTGGTTGACTCTGTTGCTGCTCTTGTTCCAAGAGCTGAAATAGAAGGTGACATGGGGGATTCTCATATAGGATTGCAGGCAAGGTTAATGTCACAAGCCTTAAGAAAACTAACTGGATCAATCAATAAATCTAAATGTGTTGTTATATTTATAAACCAACTAAGAGAAAAAATAGGTATTATGTTTGGTAATCCTGAAACAACAACAGGTGGAAGAGCGCTGAAGTTTTATTCATCACTTAGGCTTGATATAAGGAAAACAGATATTATAAAAGTAGGTGAAGATATTCTTGGAAGTAGAACAAGGATAAAAGTAACCAAAAATAAGGTTGCTCCGCCTTTCAAGCTAGCTGAATTCGATATAATGTACAATGAAGGAATTTCCAAGGAAGGTGCACTTATCGATATAGCAGTTAAGGAAGATATAGTTAAAAAAAGTGGATCTTGGTTTTCTTATAAAGATGCTAGACTTGGTCAAGGAAGAGAAAATTCTAAGTTATATCTAAAAGAAAATCCTGAAATAGCTCTTGAAATAGAAAATANNATAATCTTAAATTAGTAAAACAGACTAAGGAAGATGAATAAATGTTTTAAATATTAAAGAAAGAGAATCATCCTATTATGGAGATTCTCTTTCTTTTATTTTTTTTGCAGTAAGTATATAATGGAATAATAATAAATAATTAACATAATTGGAGGGATAACAATGATTGAGATACCGGAAGCTTTAACACTTGCAGGACAGATTAACAATACAATTAAGGGAAAGAAGATTGTGAATGTTGTTGCTGCTCATAATCCACATAAGTTTGCGTGGTATCATGGAGATCCACAAAAATACCATGAAATACTTGTAGGGAAGACTATTAATATGGCAACTGCCTACGGAGGTATGGTTGAAATTAGTGCTGATAATACATCAATATTAATTGGTGATGGGGTAGGATTTAGATATCGTGACAGTGATGAAAAACGTCCGGCCAAACATCAACTTCTGTTAGAATTTAATGATTCATCTGAAGTTAGTGCATCGGTTCAGATGTATGGAGGAATATGGTGTTTTAATACCAAAGAAGGGTTTCCCAATAATTATTATCAGGTTACAAAGGAAAAACCATCTCCACTTTCTTATGAATTTAATGAAACTTATTTTGATAAACTGATATCCTCACAGGGTTTACAGAAGCTAAGTATAAAAGCATTTCTTGCTACAGAACAGCGAATACCTGGCCTTGGAAATGGAGTGCTACAAGATATTTTATGGCAGGCTAAAATTCATCCAAAACGAAAAATTAATACATTAAAAGATGAAAATAAAGAAGTTTTATATATTTCCATTAAAACTGTTCTTTCTAAAATGACAGAACTGGGTGGAAGAGATACAGAAAAGGATCTACATGGAAACAATGGTGGATATAAAACTATGATGAGCAAAAATAGTGTAGGCTCTTCTTGTGTTTCTTGTGGTGAAATTATAAAAAAGGAAAACTATTTAGGTGGTAGCATTTATTACTGTGAGAATTGTCAGTTACTTTAACTCAATAATATAAAATTAATAATGTACTTTTATAGTTAGATATAGAAAAAGTATATAAATGCTAGTATAAAAAATTAATAAGGAGTAGAGCTTTTAATTAGATGAGGTTTTACTAAAACATATAAAATGACCTAAAAGAAGCCATAAGAAGAATTATTCTTATGGCTTCTTTTATCAAATTGTATTAATAATGGAATTATAATAGTAAATTAGTACTTATGCAAAATTGTTGACATGGAAACAAAAAGATGATAGTATTGTTTACAAGGAAACAATATGGAGGTGTTTAAAGTAGATAATATTAATATTATTATGAAAAGTTTTAAAGAAATATATGAAAAGGAAGAGATTTTAGGTAAGTTGGCTTTGGGTAGTGAATATGAAAATTATGGGGTTTCAGAAATACACTGTATAGATCTAATAGGAAAAATAGAAAATCCTAATGTTACTAAAATATCCCAAAGTATGAATATGACAAGAGGTGCTATTAGTAAGATAACTAAAAGGCTTCTAAATAGTAATCTTATTGATAAATATAAAAATCCTAATAATGATAAGGAGATATATTTCAAATTAACGGAGTCAGGTGAAGAGTTATATAAATATCATGAAATAAAGCATAAGCAATGGGAAGCAAGAAATAGGATATTTTTTAAAAATGTAGATAAGAAGGAAGAAAAAATTGTAACTAATTTCTTGATTAAATTTAATAGTTATTTAGACGAACTAATAGAAACAGAAGGAGAAATATAATATGAATTTACACTTAACAGATTTTAACATTCCGGTAGAAATATTAAAGTGGGGAGACTCACAGCCGGCACACCAAAGGCAACATATAGGAACTCATATAGATTGCTACAATCTATCCAATATAGAATTACCATCACAAATAGATGTTAAGGTAATAGATGCTAGGAAAATAGATATTATAGACGTTAACATATTNNTTATCAATTAAAGCAGGTTCCTTTGTAATATTTAGAACGGGTTACTTAGAAACCTATGGATATGGAAGTGATGAGTATTTTAATTCTAAGCCTAGTCCATATTTAACTAATGAGCTTATAGATAGATTATTAGACTGTAATGTAAAATTAATAGGCATTGATCTAAGTGGAATACAACATGGAAAAGATCACGTAGCAATAGATAAATATGTTGAAAATAAAGGAGCCTATGTTATAGAAAATATATGTAATTTACATAAGGTTACTACAGAATTCAAGGCAAATTTAAAATGGATTCAACTAGAAGGTGCTACAGCAATAAAAGTTGAGATTGAAACTATATAAATTTATATATTATAAAGTAAAGATTAAAATTCAGAGAAAGATTAAACTTCCTCTGAATTTTATTTTTGATATTTATGGAAATAGGTATTGACAGAAGCAATTGTAGGTTGTATTATTGTATTAAGATGTTAGTACAACAACACAGTAATACAAGAGAGGTGATTAGATGGCATGGGAATTTAAGGACCAAAGGCCTATATATATTCAATTAATTGAGCAGATTAAACTAAAGATAATTTCAGGAGAATACAAGCCAGGACAAAAGTTTCCAACGGTAAGAGAGCTTGCTGAAGAGGCATCAGTTAATCCTAATACTATACAAAAGGCTTTAGCAGAGTTAGAACGGTCAGGGTTTGTTTATAGTCAAAGGACTAGTGGAAGATTTATCACGGAGGATATAGATATGATAAAAGAGATTAAACTGGATATAGCTAAAGACCAAGCAATAAATTTTCTTAAGAGTATGAAAAGTTTAGGACTTAGTAATGAGGATATCATGGAATTTCTAGGGGAAATGGCAAAAGAGATGAAGTAATGGGTGAACCAATTTTTCAGTGTAAGGAATTAGTTAAAAAATATGACAATAAGGAAGCACTTAAAGGTATTAATTTAACTTTAGAAAAAGGTAAAATAGTTGGACTTTTAGGTCCTAATGGTAGTGGTAAAACGACTTTAATAAAGCTAGCTAATGGGTTATTAAAACCAACGTCAGGAGAAGTAAAGATAGCAGGGCTTCCTCAGGGCATAGAAACTCAAAAGATAGTTTCTTACCTCCCTGAAAGAACCTATCTTAATGATTGGATGAAGGTATCTGATATTATAAATTTTTTCAAAGACTTCTATGAGGATTTTGATGAAAAGAGAGCCTATGATATGCTAAGCAAGTTAAATATTGAATCAAATGTTAAGCTTAAGACCTTATCAAAAGGAACAAAAGAAAAGGTTCAACTTATTTTAGTTATGAGTAGGCAAGCAGAGTTATACTTTTTAGATGAGCCTATTGCAGGGGTAGACCCAGCAGCAAGGGACTATATTTTAAACACAATAATAAGCAATTATAACGAAAATGCAACTGTAGTAATTTCAACTCATCTAATAGCAGATATAGAGAAAGTTCTCGATGATGTTGTTTTTATATCAAATGGAGAAATAATGCTACAAAAAAGTGTAGATGAAATAAGAGAAAGTAGCGGAAAGACAGTAGATGAACTATTTAGGGAGGTATTTAGATGCTAAGAAAATTAATGAAATATGAATTTAAGGCTACAGGCAGAATAATGCTACCTCTTTATGGAGCTTTGCTTGGATTTTCAATTATTAATAAGATATTTATTGGAACTAATATGGCTGAGGTAAATATGGATTTCTTAGGTGGAATTCCTGCCATTATAACAATGATAGGATATTTCGTAACTATGGTGGCAGTTTTTGTGGGAACACTTTTTATAACTGTACAAAGATTTTATAAAAACCTATTTGGTGATGAAGGATATTTAATGAATACTATCCCGGTAAAAAGTTATCAAAATATAGTTAATAAATTAGTAGTATCTATGGTATGGACTATAATAAGTGGTTTCATAGCTGCAACATCTATATTTGTAATGGCCTATGAACCAGGGGTATTAAAAGAAGTAATTAGAGGATTTAAAAATATTTACTCTGAAATTGGGTTAAATGTTTTCGGTATAATAGAATTTACAATATTTGGAATTGTATCTTTAGCTCATCAAATTATGATGCTTTATGCATCACTTTCTATAGGTCAGTTGTTTAAATCAAAAAAATTATTAGGAGGATTTGCTGGATTTATGATATTAAGCATTGCTCAACAATCAATACTAGGAATAGGTATGACTATATTAGTTGCAAGTGATAGTTTTATTTATCTATCTTCACACTATGCAATACTTTGTGGAATTATAGTTTGTTTAATTTTCTTCACAATTTTATTCTGTATAACTAACTACATCATGAAGAATAAGCTTAATCTAGAATAGTAAAAAAATTTAAAGCTCCAGTTTTAGTAATAAACTTAAACTGGAGCTTTATTTTTTATTAAACTATTTATATACAGAACTATTAAACTATAAATATATGAACCTATTTAACTATTTAACTATTTGTTGTATCCGTGCGGGTTTCAGGGGTTTTCCTATTTTAAAAGCGGCATTAAGTATACTTAAACAATGGATAAAGAATATGATCTAATATAGAAATCATATTTTAAAATATAACTATTTAAGCATTAGATTTTATGTTAAAGTCTTAGTAACATGATTAATTTAGGAATTATTTACTAAGGGGACATAAATAAAGAGGTGAGCGTAATATTATGAAAAGCCAATGGGAAGAAAAATGGTTAGAAGATATAGAGTTTCTGAGAGAAAATCTCATAGAAAAGCATAAAAATTTATTTTTTAATATAAGTAGGGAAGAGTTTGATAGCAGGATAGATAAATTAAAGTCAATGATAGGTGACCTTGATTATGAAGAGATGAAGGTAGAGATTTCAAGGATGGTTGCCTCAATTGGAGATGCCCATACATCAGTTGCATTTCCTGCTAATAAGTATTTGCCTATTAAGTTTTATTGGTTTGAGGATGGAATATATATAATAAGAACTAGTGAAGTTTATAAGGATTTATTATTTAAGAAAGTTATAGCAATTGAAGATGTTAGCATGGATAAAATCCTTCATGAACTTTCAGAAATTATATCCTTTGAAAATGAATATTTTTTTAAGGCTCAGAGTATGAAGTATATGCAGGTTGCAGAAGTTTTATATGGATTATTGATATCAGATTCTATGGATAATATAAAAATAACAACAGAACACAATACAGTTAAAGTTAAAACAGTTAATATTAGTGAACTAAAATATTCAGACAGTCAATTGCCCTTATATGCAAGAAGACCTAATGAGAATTTGTGGTATAAATATTTAGAAGATAAAGAGGAACTTTACATAAAGTATAATTATTGTAGGGAAGATGAAAATAAAAAAATTAGTACAAAAATAGCAGAGATTATAAACTTTATAGAGAAAAATTCTATTGGTAAAATCACTATAGATTTAAGAAATAATCTGGGTGGTGATTCCAGATTATTAGAACCTTTATTATGCTATATAAAGAATAATCCTAGAATTAACAATAAGGAAAAACTGAAAGTAATAATAGGAAGAGAGACTTTTTCATCAGGATTACTTAATGCTTATCAATTCAAATTTGAGACAAACTGTGTTATTTGGGGAGAACCTTCAGGAGGAAAACCTAATTGTTATGGAGAGATATTAAGATTTGTTTTACCAAATAGTAAGTTTAGTGTTAGCTACTCTACTAGATATTATAAATTGATAGATGATGATAGTATTATGTCTCTGTATCCAGATAAGACTCTATATGAAAAAATTGAGGATTATATAAATTTGGAAGAGATATAAATGAATAAACAAGATATACTATTTAAAAATGAAGAGGGTGTGTTTAGTTATCGTATTGAAGTAATGTTAATGAAAAAAAGCCTTAACCATTGAAATTGATCAGGGCTGTTCCTTTATAAAGAGTTTGATGAAAAAATAAGAGGTTCGAAAGTATGAAAAGAAAAAAGTTATTAGAGAATATCAATATACAAATAAAGAATGGAAATCATATTATTAGTGTAGCAACAGGTACAGGAATGACGGCAAAATATGCTGAAAAGGGTGGAGCTGATTTTATTTTAGTGCTAAATTCGGGTAGATTTCGGCAAATGGGGAGAAGTTCATTGGCAGGTTATTTACCATTTTGTAATAGCAATGATATGGTAATGGACTTTGCTTCAAAAGAGATAATACCATTGGTAAAAGATATGCCTATTATATTTGGACTCAATGCAACGGACCCTCTAAAGAATATGGAAAGTTACATAGATAAAATAAAGGATATGGGCTTTTCAGGTATTAATAACTATCCTACAGTTGGACTTATAGACAGTCAGTTCAGTGAAGCTCTTGAAGAAGAAGGATGTAATTATTTAATTGAAGTAGAAGCAATAAGAATAGCCCATGAAAAAGACATGTTTACAGTTGCTTTTGTATTTAATGAAATGCAAGCGGAGCAGATGATTATTGCAGGAGCTGACGTCATTTGCGTACATCTAGGTCTAACAGGGGGAGGATTGTTAGGAGCAAAAAAAGTTTTTTCACTGGAAGCTGCAAAGGTTAAAGCAGAGAACATATTTAATAGATGTAATGAGTTAAAACCAGAGGTAATTAAATTAATATATGGTGGACCTGTAAAAACACCAATCGATATTCAGTACATGTATAGTAATATTGAAGATTTAATGGGATATATAGGTGGATCAACATTTGAAAGAATTCCATCGGAAAAGTCTATTACAAACATAACAAAAGCTTTTAAAGTTTCAACTCAGTTAGATGAAGATGATTTAATAATTAAAATGTTAGATGGAGTTAAAAAGCACTATAATTATGTTGAATTTGTAAAGGAGTACGTTGCCCAAAATTATATGAATGATGTTTCATTTCTAGACTTAGCCAAAGTAGCTCATGTATCAAGGGGTTACTTAAGCAGTTTATTTAAAAAAGAAGTTGGTTGTAGTTTTCCAGAGTATCTAGTTAAATTTCGTGTAAATAAAGCAGCAGAAATTATAAATAAAGAGAATATCCAATTGTCAGACTTAGCACCATTAGTTGGTTATAAAGATTATGTGCAGTTTAGCANNTTTAGCAAAATGTTTAAAAAGTATAAGGGGTGTTCGCCAAAACAATATAAGTTTAGAAATATGACATAAACACAAAAATATAGTACATAGCAACGTTTACATAAAGAGACGAAAAACGTATGATTAACTTATAAATATCATACGTTTTATAAGACGATTATCTTAGTCATTTATCTAATATTGTACAGACTAGATAAAAGAAAATTTATGTAGGGAGATTAAAGAAATGAAGACAATCGCTATTGCAGGAACATTTGACACTAAAGGCACTGAATATTTATACGTAAAAGAACTAATTGAAGGTTTAGGTTTATGTACTTTTACCATTCATACCGGTGTATTTGAGCCAGCTTTTGAACCAGATGTATCAAACAATGAAGTTGCAAAGGCAGCAGGCTCAAACATGGAAACGCTAGTATCTAAAAAAGATAGGGCATTAGCAACAGAAATATTATCAAAAGGCATGGAAAAGTTATTACCTGAATTATATAAACAGGGTAAGTTTGATGGTATTATATCCTTTGGTGGAACTGGAGGAACTTCATTAGTAACTCCAGCTATGAGGGCACTGCCTATAGGTGTGCCAAAGGTTATGGTTTCAACGGTTGCTTCAGGCAATACTGAACCTTATGTAGGTACCAGCGATATTATTATGATGCCTTCTGTGGTGGATGTTGCAGGTCTTAACTCTATTTCAACAATGATTTTTACAAATGCAGTATTTGCAATTGCAGGTATGGTTAAGTTTGAAAATACAAAAGTTGTAGAGAAAAAGCCATTAGTTGCTGCAACTATGTTTGGTGTAACAACTCCATGTATAACAGCTGCAAGGGAATACCTTGAAAAGAGAGGGTATGAAGTTCTTGTATTTCATGCAACAGGTGTAGGTGGACGTTCAATGGAAGCACTTATCCATGGAGGCTTCATCGAAGGCGTATTAGACCTTACTACCACAGAATGGGTAGATGAAGTTATTGGTGGTGTTTTAAATGCAGGACCTCATCGTTTAGAGGCAGCAGGCAAAAATAAAATACCACAAGTTGTATCAGTAGGTGCCCTTGATATGTGTAATTTTGGACCATATGAAACAGTTCCGGAGAAGTTTATAACACGTAACTTATATAAACATAATCCTTCAGTAACACTTATGAGAACAAATAAAGAGGAAAATGAAGCAATTGGTATGAGACTGGTTGAAAAATTAAATCTAGCTAAAGGAAAAACAGCTTTATTCATACCTCTAAAAGGAGTATCTGCTATTGATGTAGAAGGTCAGCCTTTTTATGGGCCAGAAGAGGATGCGGTATTATTTAATATATTAAAAAATGGTGTAAACAGAAATGTTGTAGAAGTAGTAGAAATGAATTGCGCCATTAATGAAGTAGAGTTTGCAGAAGCTGCCGCACAAAAATTAATAGATATGATGAAAAAATAGTAAATTAATAAATCTAAATAATAGAAGGAGGCTTTATTGATGAATACAATGACAAGAAACGAAATTATGACAAAGTTCAAGGAACAGGTTAAAAATGGGCAAACATTATTAGGTATAGGAGCTGGAACAGGTATTACGGCAAAATTCAGTGAAGCTGGTGGAGCAGATATGCTTATAGTTTACAATTCAGGCAGATACAGAATGGCAGGAAGAGGTTCTCTTGCAGGATTACTATCCTATGGAGATGCTAATCAGATTGTAGTTGAAATGGGAGCAGAAGTACTTCCGGTTGTAAAAAATACTCCAGTTCTTGCTGGTGTTTGTGGAACTGACCCATTCAGAGTAATGGAGATTTTTCTTAAACAATTAAAAGCACAAGGTTTTGCAGGAGTTCAAAACTTCCCTACAGTAGGATTAATTGATGGTGTATTTAGGCAGAACCTAGAAGAAACTGGAATGGGTTATGATTTAGAAGTTGAAATGATAAGAAAAGCACATGAACTGGATATGCTTACAACTCCTTATGTATTTGACCCTGACCAAGCAAGAGCAATGGCAGAAGCTGGTGCTGATATATTAGTTGCACACATGGGATTAACTACAAAAGGTACAATAGGAGCACAAACAGCACTTACACTTGATGACTGTGTAAAGAGAATTGAAGCTATTATTAAAGCTGGAAGAGAAGTTAATCCTGATATTATGGTAATCTGCCATGGAGGACCTATTGCGGAGCCAGAAGATGCTGCATATGTAATAGAAAAAACAGAAGGAATTGACGGTTTCTTTGGTGCTTCAAGCATTGAAAGGTTTGCAGCGGAAAAAGGAATAAAATCACAAACAGAAGCGTTTAAAGCAATAAATAAATAACAAATACTTCATTATTATAATAGCCATCAGTTTACTAAACTGATGGCTATTATTATTAAGAAAATTATGGTGGTCTTTTCTCTAACTATTAATGTGCCAAAATCAATGCTCTATCATACTTTTTTCAAAAGTTTATTGCGGTGGAGGAATTATTTGATATAATAAGTAGAATAATAGATTAGGAGTGGTTTTATGCAAGTGTATTTTGATAACAGTGCCACCACTGAGCCTTATGGTGAGGTAATAGATGCTGTGGTACATACAATGAAAAATAATTTTGGAAATCCTTCATCCGCTCATGGTTTAGGCCTTAAGGCAGAAAGAGCTCTTAATGAATCAAGAGATAAAGTAGCTAAGACTATTAATTGTACCAAGGATGAAATAATATTTACTTCTGGTGGAAGTGAAAGCAATAATTTTTTAGTAAAAGGTTTTACTGGGGTAGGTGCGCACATAATAACTAGTGAAATTGAACATCCTAGCGTACTTAATACCTTTAGGGAATTGGAGGCAGCAGGGGCTAAGGTTACTTATTTAAAGGTTGATAATAAGGGTCGTATATCTCTAGAAGAACTAAAAAGCAACATAAATAGTGACACTCGATTGGTGAGCATAATCCATGTTAATAATGAGCTGGGAGTTGTACAGGATATAGAAGCTATAGGGACATTAATAAAGGAAAAAAGTCCTAGAGTTAAGTTCCATGTAGATGCGGTCCAAAGCTATGGAAAGTTTAAAATAGATGTAAAAAAAGCCCAAATAGATTTGTTATCCGTTAGTGGCCATAAAATTGACGGTCCTAGAGGAGTTGGTTTTTCTTACATAAAAAAAGGATTTAATCCTAAGGCTTTAATAAGCGGAGGTGGACAGGAGAGAAACTTTAGATCAGGTACAGAAAATTTACCGGGTATTATAGGCTTTGTAAAGGCTTCAGATATTATATATAATAATGTTCAACTTAATTATTCAAAGGTAAGTGAGCTTAAAGAATATTTTATAGAAAGACTTAGAGATATAAAAGATATAGTGATAAACAGTCCTTGTGAGGAGTGTTTCAGTCCTTATATTTTAAGTGTTTCCTTTATAGGTGTAAGAGGCGAAGTACTACTACATCTTTTAGAGGAAAAGGGAATATATGTATCTACCGGTTCTGCCTGTTCCGCAAAGAAACAAGGAGATAGCCATGTGCTTAAAGCTATAGGCCTTAATACCCAGGAAACAAAGGGAACCATAAGGTTTAGCTTTAATGAGTTTAATACAAAAGAAGAAGTAGATTACACTATAGAAGTACTAGAAAAAAGTTTGAAATTTTTAAGGAGAAAATAATATGAGAAAACTATTACTTATTAAATATGCATCGGAAATTTTTTTAAAGGGATTAAATAGAAAAATCTTTGAAAAAAAGCTCATGAAAAATATAGATTCAGTACTTAAGGGATGTAGCTATGAATTTATAAACGATCAAGGAAGGTGGTTCCTCTATAGTGAAGATTTGGAGGAGGTAATGTTAAAAGTAAAAAGAGTTTTTGGCGTTTCTGAAGTTTGTTTAGTTACGGAAGTAGAACCTACCATGGAAGCTATCAGTGCCCAAGCGGTTGTGGAGGCTGAGGATTTTGGAGAAACTACCTTCAAAGTTGAAAGTAATCGAGCAAATAAAGCCTTTCTTTTAAATTCTATGGAGATGAGTCGTGAAATTGGTGCTGTAGTCTTAAACGCTGTAGAGGGATTAAGGGTAGATGTTCATAAACCACAAAGAATAATAAATGTGGAAGTAAGAAAAAGGGCTTATGTATATTCTAAAAGGGTAAGAGCTGTAGGAGGAATGCCTTATGGCACCAATGGTAGTACTATGCTTATGCTTTCTGGTGGTATAGATTCTCCTGTTGCCGGATATTTGATGGCAAGACGTGGGGTAGAATTGAACGCTATTTATTTCCACAGCCATCCTTACACTAGTGAAAGAGCTAAAGAGAAAGTAAAAGACTTGGCAAGACTACTAAAGGGCTACACTGGGAAAATCAATCTTTATGTGGCACCTTTCACTAATATTCAAATGGATATAATAGAAAAATGCCCTGAAGATGAGCTTACTATAATAATGAGAAAATTTATGATGAGAGTTGCCTGTGCTGTAGCGGAAAAATATAATATAAACTCTGTAACCACGGGGGAAAGCATAGGCCAGGTAGCAAGTCAAACTATGGAAGGACTCATGGTCAGCAATGACGTGGCAGATAGGCCAGTGTTTAGACCTCTTATCGCCATGGATAAAATAGATATCATGGATATATCTAGAGATATTGGAACCTATGAAACATCTATACTTCCTTATGAAGACTGCTGTACAATATTTGTACCAAAGCATCCAAAAATAAAACCTAGGGTGGACTTAATAAGAAATTCTGAAAGTGCACTGGATATAGATAGACTTGTTCAAGAATGTATAGATAATATGGAGATATACAACGATCTTTAATAATTGAGGTTAAGACATCTTAAAAAAAATTAAATAAGCAAAAGGATGCAGTGATTCTAAACTGCATCCTTTTTTAAAGATGAAAATTTGGATAATCATAGTAAAATGTCGTCTCTGGATTAACAGCATAGTCATTTACTGTGAAACTAAATATGATATGTTTTTTAAACAGAGTCTTAGTAAAAGGTTTTGATTACCTTATAAGTTAAATGTTGTGTAATAGCTGGTGTAAGAATGTTATAATATATTTAGTAAATATTTTTCATGCTGAAGGGCAGGGTGTCTATGGGAAATACTAAGGATTTTGATAAGGTTTATAAATATTATGATAAGTTTATGGCTATTTTTAACTTATATAAGATTAGAGATATAGAAGATGCAGCCAGTATTAATGAGGATGAAGTAGTTGTAGATATAGGGGGAGGCACTGGCTTTTTGGCTCATCATATTTGTAATAGCTGTAATACTGTATATGTCATTGATGAAAGTGAGAAGATGCTTTCTAGGGTAGATGAAAGAGGTAATGTTAAAGTTATAAAAGGTAATGCTTTAAGTACGTCCTTTCACAGTGGTTCTATAGATACAGTTATAATGAGTGATGTTTTTCATCATATCAAAGAACAAGAGGAGCTCATTGCTGAAATAAGTAGGATACTAAAGGATAGTGGAAAGATAGTTATTATGGATTTCCATAAAAATCATATAAGAACCAGGTTGTTAAGAGCATTTGAATTTATTCTCTTTGGAAGATTGTTTTTTAGAACTAAAGATGAAATTAAGGTTTTGCTTGAAGAACATTTTCATATAAGCAAGGTTTATGATAAGGGCTATTATTTTATATTTGTAGGTGAGAAAATATGATAAATAAAATGGTATTTTACTTAAAGGTTGGCTATAAACTCTTTAAAAAAGAAGTTGTAAGCAAAGAAGATTATAGAGCAGAGTACGATAAAGTTTCTAATACCTATAATCATTGGCTCAAAGAAATGGGAACACATTCTGATAATATTATTCATTCAAAGTATATAGATCCAAATAAGGAATTAAAAATACTAGATTTTGCTTGTGGAACAGGATATATAACTAAGGGTCTTTTAGATAAATCTGAAAAATATAAAATCACAGCTGTAGACCAATCAAGTAAAATGCTTGAGAAGTTAAACGCTGTTAATAAGGATAAGGTTACTATTATTAATAGTGATGGTGTTGAATTTTTGAAAAAGTCTAATGAAAAATTTGATGTGATATTTTTTGGTTGGGCACTTTCTTATTTCAATCATCATGAATTATTTAAGCTCTTTAGTAATGTTTTAAAACCCCAGGGTATATTAGCTATAATTACAAATGTTCATGGAACTTTAGATAAGATAGAGGAAATATTTCTAGAAGTGATGAGAGAGAAGGAAAAGGAAGTAATTAAACCTATGGATATAAGATTAAATTTACCAAAGGGGAAGAAAGGTTTAATTAAATGGTGCAGGCAGTACAATTTTAAGGTTTTAGAAGTAGATGAAGGTGAAGTGTTTTTTAGATTTAAGGAGCCAGAGGAACTTATGGAGTGGTTAAATATAACTGGTGCCTTGGCAGGTACTAAGAAAATCTTTAATAATTATAATGAAGTTGAACCTCTTATAGTGGAAAAAATAAAGAAAGAGAAATATAAAAATGAAGCTTATGAAATAAATCATAAATTTGCCTATGGAGTATTTAGAAAGGAATAGAAATGGATGAGCATAAATAATTTAAAAATCATGTCTCAAATGGCTATTGATAAAAATGTTATAAGGAGTATATTTGACATTTATAATATTCTAAGGGAAGATAAGCAGTTTAATCTATTAAAATATATAAAAATGATGAGAAGTTTTATAAAGGGTGAAAAGCTAGTGAAGCATGAGGACAAGTATATACTGAGTACATTTTTACCACCCTTTCCATCTAAGTCCTTTGTACAAAATGTATTAGCAGTTCATGAGCCTAAAAACATATTTACAAAGCAAATCTATGCAGAGAGAACTGCACCTATTTCTATGTATTTATGTATAACACATAAATGTCCTAATAATTGTGTTTATTGTAGTTCAAAAAGTAGACAATTAGGAGAAGAGTTAACAAAGGAACAATGGATTAAGGTTATACAGGAGCTTCAAGAAATGTGCACTCCTATTATTGGAATTACAGGAGGAGAGCCCATGGCACGTGAAGATATATTTGATATAGTAAGAAGTATAGATAATAGAAGTACATCTATTCTATTTACCAGTGGTTTTAATCTAAGCTATGAAAAAGCAAAAAAGTTAAAGGATAGTGGTCTATTTAGTATTGGAATAAGTTTAGATTCTTATGAAAAAGATGTACACAATAAAAATAGAAATAATGAAAATGCCTTTGATTATGCTATTGAAGCTCTTAGAAATGCAAATAAAGCAGGGTTATATGTAATGGCACAAACCGTTATATTGAAAGAAAATCTTGATGAGGAAGAGTTATTTAAGTTATTTAAATTTGCTAAGGATAATGGGGCCCATGAAGTTAAGATACTTGAACCTATCCTAAGTGGCAATCTTTTAACAGAAAAACAATTAAGTAGTGTAATGTATAGTGAAAGTGATAGAGAAAAGCTTATAAAGTTGCAACATAAGGCAAATAGAAGAAGTGATTTACCTAAGATAAGTACCTTTGCTTATACAGAAAGTGAATTAAAATTTGGTTGTGGAGCAGGAAATCAACATTCTTATATAAGTGCTTCGGGAGAATTATATCCCTGTGATTTTGTACCTATGAACTTTGGAAATGTAAAAGAAGAATCTGTAAAAAAATTATGGATTGAAATGAAAAATCATATAGGCAAGCCTAAAGTTGGATGCTTTGCTCAAAAAGTAAATAGGGAAGTATTTAAGCAATCAGAAGGCATACTTCCACTTAGTAAGGAAAAGGCAATAAATATCTGTAATAAGAATAAAAGTGATAGATATCCTAAATATTATAGGGATTTGCAGTAAGGAAATTAAAGGGGCTTTTGAAAAGCTCCTTTAACATGTCTTATAAATATTTTGAAGGATTATCTAAAATATCTTGAATTACTCTAAAATATTGTCCTACATGTAAGCCATCAACTAAGGCATGGTGTACCTGAACAGACAGTGGTAAATTAACTTTACCATTTTCTTCAAAGTATTTACCCCAGGCTATTCTTGGAATACTGTCAACAGGATTTAGCTGAATTGGGTGGGCTACACCAGTAAATGAAACCCAAGGAATACTGGTCATATATAAGAGATCATCACAATTAGATTCATCTTCAATAATGATATTATTTTTTATTTTATCTATTTCTTCAGTTGCACTAATTTTAAAATCATTGAACTGATTTATGAATTTTGCTCTACAAAAACTAAATACTTCATCTTGTCCCATTATAGTAAAAGCAGGATTTATATATTCATGCTCAACTACCTTATCTTCTCTTATCCTATATCTAAATTCTTTTATATCATTTGCTGCTTTTGTAGCTACATATACAAAGGATATGAAAAATGGGATTTCATTTTCCTTAATATAACTATAAAATTTTGTAATATCTACATTACCGCAAATATTAAAATGTGGGTAATCAAAGCCCTTAAAAAAATTATAGTGGTCTTTTCTTTTCCAGCTTTCTATATCTATAAATTTCATTAATATATCACTCTCCATAAAAATAGTAAATTTACCAATAAAATACCACAATTTCCATTTTTAAAAAGTAGTATTATAAAAACTTAAAAATCTCATAGTTAACTTTTGAACTAAATTACAAAGTATAACATTACAATTATATCATTTATATACTTAAGTTTAAATTGAGAAGTTAGGCTAAAAGATAATTCATAAATAAAAAAGATTCTATATTAAATATAGAATCTTTTTATGGTTGCGGGAGCAGGACTTGAACCTACGACCTTCGGGTTATGAGCCCGACGAGCTGCCAACTGCTCCATCCCGCGATATTAAGTTCTTAAGTGTTTCCTTAAGCTTCTTACTCAGTATAGTACTATTAGTGAGATAAGTCAATGGTATTAGCAAAAGAAATATTATATTTTTACGTGTATAATTTAATGAAGATATTTCATTAAGATTTATACATCTAAATAGTCATATTTAAAAGGGAGAAGAGTATGTTAGATTCATTAATAAAATCATTATTTATATTAGTACCAATGATGTTAAGTATGGTGGTTTACTATAACTTTGATAAGGAATATATTATAACTGATAAAATTAGTACAAAAATAAAAATGGACAAGAAATGGCAACCTTTTTTAGTAGTATGTTCTGCTTTTGTATTGCAGATAATTATTGGAATTGTAGGTATTTATTTTCTAGATATTTCTACTAATGTATTCTTCATATTCAGTGGTTTGATAACGGGGATAGCAACAGGTTTTTCAAATAAACTTCAAAATCAAATTAAAGACAAAGAAATATAAAATAATTTAAATTTATATAAATGTACAATATGAAGTGTTAAGAGATAAATTGAGTGACTTCAATGAGCTACTATTAGAATATAGTTTGTTGGAAAAATTAAATAAATATGGATGCTAATAGACATAGGTCAGTTAAAATGTGTCATAATAGGGAGGTTTTTAAAGAAAAAGAGGCTTAAACATATCCATATTATTAATGGATATGCTTAGTCCTCTAGGAATTATTTATATAAAAAAATTTTTAGGTTATCTTTATTGTCTAAGGTGGCAAGTAGAATGTTTTTTATATCAGTTTGATATAACTTTTTTAATCTGGAAATAACCCAGTCTTCATCTTTATTAGTTTGCTTTAGCTCCTCGTAATTAATTCTACCATCCTTAATAATTGTCCTAGGCAAATCAAAGGCTTCTGTTTCCATTTGATAGAATGAAGGCGTAATGGGTTCATATTTTGGATCTAAAAAAACAGAAAATTTTCCATCAGCTTCCCAAATCGCTAATGCTACTTTTTTTATATCTTCTACTTTTTCTTCACGTAATTCTTCTAATAACACATCAAGAGATATTCTTGCTTTTTTTAATCCTTTATAAATAATTTCTCCGTCTTTGATAATTGTGATTGGTTTATGATTAATAAGTATTTTTATAAATGGAAATTTTAGAACACAAAATACTCCAGCAATATATAGGACAACTAATACAATTGTTGAAATGACAGATCCCTCTAATCCAAGGTTTTCATCAGATAATGGATGGGCAATAATATTTCCAATTACTAAAGCAATGACAAAATCAAGGAGTCTTAATTGGGATATGCTACGTTGTCCTAAGACTTTTGCAACAATAACTAAAAAGAAAAAAGCAATAATAGCACGCAAAGCCCACTCCATGATAGTAAGTGTTTCCTGACCTTGTAAAAAATCCATAATGATATCTCCTTTATACTAGAAATCTAAGATATAGTTTATCGTTGATGTTATTTTAACCAATAATTAATGAAAAAATTAGAATGAAAACTTTTAATAATAAATTAAACTATTCTTAAATTCCAGAGAATAATAGTTAAGGTTTTTTATTGTATTACTTATTTTAAGTAGACACTGTAAAATGAATATAATGTCTTATTTATAATCAGCATGATAATTATAATGATGATTGACATGCTATTTATTTTAAATTACCCTATAAAATGGGGGGGGGATTTATAAAATGAATTTAAATGAAATAAAATTAGAACTAGTAACCATAAAATCAAAGGAAAAACTGGAGAATTTGATGAGTATATATTTACATGATTTATCAGAGTTTGCAGATGATTTAAAAATTAATGAAGATGGAAAATTTCAATATGATGGATTAGAAATGTATTTTAAATCAGAAGATTTAGCTCCTTATTTTATAACATATCAAGGAGAAGTGGCAGGTTTTGTTCTTTTTAATACTGGAAAATATGTTCCAAAAGATATTGATTACGTTGTTCATGAGCTATTTCTATTAAAGGGTTTTAGAAAGAAAGGAGTAGGTAATGCTGCAATTAGAATTTTGTTAGATACATACAAGGGTAAATATAAAGTTGAACAAATATCAAGTAATAAGCCTGCAGTGAATTTTTGGAGAAAATTTTATGAAAAACAAGGCATTAAATATATACAATCAAAAGAAATAAATTATGATTTTGAATGTAGTGTTCAGATATTTAATATATAACTAAAAAGGAGATACCATCTTTAAGGGGGTATCTCTTTTAAGTTTATCTAAAGTTACAATGGCATTAGAGTTTTATCTTCTATAATCACTAATTTATTAATTTGGATTGCATAAACTGTAAGTTTATATTAGTTATGTTTAACTATACTATGTAATATATATAAGTATAGGATTATTTATTACAATATTTAAAAGAGGAGATGTATAATATGAATATTCCTGTTTGGGAATATGTAATTTCCATGGGAACTTATTTTATTTTACTTTTATTCATGATTGAATATATGAGGAAACATCACAAATTTGCAGCTATCTTCTGGGTTGCATCTTTATTTACTTTTCCACTTTGGCTTATGGGAGGCATAAATGGTTGGTTTCGTTGGGCAAAAACATTCAGTGCTATATTGCCACTTATAATAGGTGGATTTTTCCGTGTAGCTGATCAAGAACAATATAAAGGACAGTTCTGGGACTTTATGAGAAAGGATTGGATCGTTTGGTTCATTTATGCTGTACTATTCTTAAATATTGCAGAAGCTACCATAAAAGATGTTACTTTAAAAAACTATGGCAATGCGCTTTGTGGATTATTATTATGTTTTACTATTCCATTCCCCAATGGACGAAAATTCTTTAAATTAAGTGCTGAAGATAATAGTATGTTTATAGCTTATACAACTATAGCTTGGAATTTATTATATACAACTTGGAATTTATGCTTTGTTTATGGTGAAACTGGTAAATACTTTGCTAGCTCTATATGCATATTATTGGCAGCAGAAATATATCCAATTATTAAAAGAAAACCTGAACTTTATATAGCAGCTCGTATATATACCTTATCTGCTCACGTATTAATTAGAGCTTGTTTACCTAACTTATTCCCAGCTGTAATGGATGCATCATCATGGTTTAACGCAGATATATTATATGGATGGGGAATATTTAACGGTATAATAATAATTCCTTATGCTTTCTGGTATATATGGCAACTACATTCAGGTAAGGCTGAAGTAAGCTTCATTAGAAGTAATACTTCAGCAATGTAGATAGTAAATCTATATTTATTTTCAGATACCTTA
>NZ_DHYX01000107.1:28511-31354 GCF_002414285.1 Clostridium sp. UBA5119
CATCAATTATTTGAGATTTTATTTGAGGTATCTTTTCAGGTTTTACTTGAAGTATAACGTCATAGTCAGGAGCATCCTTATTATCTTCTGAATTTATATCCAAAGCTTTCTCTAAATTAGTTTCTAAAGTTTCTTCTAAAATCACATTATCATCATTAACTTCTGTAGACAGGAGCGTTTCACTATCTACAGAAGTTTCTTGTTTAACTTCCTCCAGTTTAGTTTGAAGTATTTCTACTTGTTTTTGAAGGTGTTCTTCCTTCTTTCTTTGGGCATTTACCTTAAGTGCCTTTGAATCAATTAAATTTTCTGCTAAAGGAAGATCATCACCAAAGTTTTCTACATAGGATTCTTCAATCTTAGAAGTGATTTCTTCTGGAACTCCACTTTCTATTAAAAGGTTTTGTATATCCTTCTTTGTTAAGCTTATAGGTTCACAATCTGCATCATCATATATAGCATTGTATTCCTCTACCATAGCACTTAGATTTTCTTGTACTTCCATAAAAATTTTATCAGCCTTCTTTTCTTCAGTACTAAAAGAATCTTTAATAATTGACTCAAATGTTTCTTTTTGCAAGGTAGCAGTTTGTTTTGAATAACAACCCAAGGCATTTTCCATTAATTCAGGATGGGTATCCTTTGCATTTTTGGTGTAATACATAATAGAGTTGACATCTGAACTACGCTCAATAAAAGCAGGAAACATAAAGCCATTAGTTGGAGCATCAACTACCCAATCTCTAATACGTGCTTTTATTTTATTTTCTTCTTCAAAGTATCTAAGACCAGGCTCAGAAAGTGAAACAGGGCATATTGCACATAACACATATTCATATACTTCTTCAGATTCATCTAACTTTGCATTATCAGTGGTTTTAGTAATAATATCATAAGCGTCATGAAAAATAAGTATTATAAAATTACCGGTAAAATCATAATTATCAATAATTAAATTATAAAAATTATCAAGGAGGTCATCATCTTTTAATTGACTTTTTTTAAGCTGCATAAGAGAAATTTGTCTTTCATTCACATAGTCTTCATTAATTGGAAAGGTAAGTTCTAAAATATTATTTCCAATAGTTCCAGACAGTACTTTTTTAGCAATTTCTAAGTACTTAAAGTATTCATCCTCATCTAAATTTAGAAAAGATTCTCTAAACTTTAAAATGATATTTTTTTCTCCATTAACATAGCAACCACACAACTTAGTGAAGGTACAATGATCTTTTTTCAACCGTCTTTTTAACTCAAGTATATCTTTTTTTCTCATATATAAACTCCTCAATCTAGTATTTTTCTATTTGTAGGTATTATTAACTATACAGAAAGGCATCACTATATTCATTCCAATAAACAGAGTTCTTAGTATNNATCAGTATTTTCGATACTTAGGACTCGTTGTCCTTTAGGATAAATAAGTCCATGTAAGTAAAACCAAAGATTTGAACACTCACTTAAGTATAATATTTTTTTCATCTTAATTAAAGGGTTTATTGGGTAAAGTAAATACAGATGATATGAAAATAATAAGCATACCTAGAATATATCTGGTATAATAAGGTTATGTTTCCATATAGAAGGTTGATAGAGAAACATTATTATTTACATTATCAGGAGTTATGGAGGTTCAAAATGGGGTTTAAAGATTTTATGAATAATCAGTGGCCAGATCAATGTATGGGATGTTCCATTGGAAAGAATGATATGGTGCCACCAGGTGGAATAATATATGATACAAAGAACTTTGTTCTTCATCAAGATCCAGATGTTCCACTTAGTGGATTTTTAATCGCAGCATCTAAAAAGCACGTAAGATCCATTGCGGAGCTAACCTTAGAGGAGTCTACAGAACTTTTTGAGTTAGCTTACAAAGCAAGAGTTGCAATGAAAAATATATGTGATATTAATGAGGTTACTATTATTCAAGAAGAACGATCAGGTCACTTACATTTATGGTTATTGCCAAGGTATCAATGGATGAATGATAAGTTTGGTAATTCTTTAAGTAATATAAGAGAAATAATGAGCTATATTAAAGAAAATCTTAAAACAGAAAATAATTTAGAAGAAGTTTTATTAGTAGCAGAAAAACTAAAACAGGATTTTACTAAATAAGTTATATATTAAGAATAGGATATTTAGAGGAAATATTTTAGTATTGAATAATAAGAATGGAGTGGTTATATGTCTAGAGCAAATGACAGAGATATAGTTAGAGTGCAGTATAATTCAGATAAGAATTTAAATACTAGACAAGCTTTACATGATGGTTTTAGTACAAATAAGTATGGATGGTTTAATTGGGTATTTGATCAATATAAGTTTAAGCCTAATGATAGAGTTATTGAATTTGGATGTGGGAATGGAAGCACATGGGCTAATAATAGAAATAGGATACCAAAGGATATCCAGGTAATTCTCACAGATTTGTCTGAAGGTATGTTGAGATCAGCAAAAGATAACCTTTTAGGAATTGATGAAGTATTTGATTATTCTGTTAGTGATATACAAAATATTGAATATGAAGATAGATCATTTGATTGTGCCATTGCTAATCATATGCTTTACCATGTTCAAAATAGAGATTTAGCAATCAGTGAAATTGCACGTATACTTAAAGCAGATGGAACCTTTTATGCTACTACCAATAGTCTTTATAATATGAAGGGACTAAAAGATTTAGTGAAAGGTTTTGATTCTCAGATTAATTATTCATCCTTTTCAGTTGCAAAGGAATTTGGTATAGAAAATGGAGCAGAGCAGTTATCAAAGCATTTTGATTCTGTTGAAACTTTAGTGTATGAAGATTCCCTTCATATAACAGAGGCAAAGCCTTT
>NZ_DHYX01000107.1:31370-31669 GCF_002414285.1 Clostridium sp. UBA5119
TTTAGCGGATTATGTTCTATCCTTAGAGGGACATGTAAACATACAGGATATAATGACGGAGAGCAAAATACAGGATTTTTACAGGTATCTGGAAGATATAATTTTAAGAGAAGGAAGTATTGATATATCTAAATCTAGCGGAATGTTTATAGCTAAGAACCCTAAGAAAGTGTTATAAAAGGAATAACTACTATATTTATACATCAACGCATGTGAATCGAGTTACATTTAGGTGATGCCCCAAATTTTATATTTGGATAGCAGAACTTACTCAGTGAATATGTGTAAGGCGAGTTGTA
>NZ_DHYX01000107.1:31721-45828 GCF_002414285.1 Clostridium sp. UBA5119
GAGTGTGTAATAAATTATGTTGAATTTCATAACTTATCACACACCTTATTTTTTTATTCTTTTAATACATTGATAATTTTTCTAGATAATTTATAAGATTCACCTGCTCCAAAAACTATAATTATGTCTCCACTTTTAGCTTCATTAAGGAGCTTACTACATATTTTATCAGAGCTTTTTATATACTCAGCTTTATTTATATCTATTTTATTACATAGCATATCTAAATTAACTGGCTCTATGTTTTTATTTGCTTCTCGTCCTAAGAAGGGTTCGGTAATAATAACTCTATCTGCCTTTTTTAATGCTGTAGCAAACTCGTTAAAAAATAGTTTAGTTCTTGAAAGTTGATGAGGTTCAAAAATAGCAAAAACCTTTTTTCTAGGATAGCTAAGTTTAATTGAATCTAATGTAGTTTCTATTGCTGTAGGATGATGAGCAAAGTCATCAAAAATCTTAATATCATTAATATCTGCTACTAATTCTAGTCTTCTACCTATTCCCTTAAAATTTTTAAATGAATTCTTTATTGCATCTATATCAACACCTAACTCTAAGGCAGTAATTAATACCCCTAAAGAGTTTTCAACGTTATGCTTACCGATAAGTCCAAGCTTGAAATTATTTTCTTTATCTCCATTTACTACTTTAAAGGATGAATATTCGGGAGTATTTGAAGTCAATTCTGCTTTATACTCCATGTAAAAAGGAAATTCAAGCTTATTATCTATATAATATCCTNNACTATCTTCATTAACAACTAAAATTTTTGAACCTTTAAGTCTTTTTATAAAGTTCTTAAAAGAATCCTTAACATGATTTATATCCTTGAAAAACTCTGGATGATCCATTTCCACATTGTTTATTACAGCTATTGAAGGACTATAATTTAAAAAATTATTATTGAATTCATCAGCTTCACATATAAAGTAATCTGACTTTCCTAACCTGTATCCACCACCCCAGTTTTTAAAGGTTGTTCCGGCTTCAACAATTGGATCTAGACCACCATTTTCTAAAACAAGTCCCATTAAAATTGTAGTTGTAGATTTACCATGGGTACCTGCAATGGAAACAACAAACTTTTCATTTTGCACATATTTAGCTGAAAACTCCTGCCATGTCATTAAAATTCCTCTTCTTTTAGCTTCAAGTATTTCTGGATGATCCGGTGAAATATCTAAAATGGCAGGTGATATAGCTAAAATATCAATATCCTGTATATGGCTTGAATCATGACCTTTTAAAATATCTATATTATTTTGTAAAAGAGCATCTTTATAATATCCTGATATATTCAAGTCACATCCTGAAACATCAAACCCCATGTTCTTTGCAATAATTGCTATAGGTGCAGCACCACTTCCGCATATACCCATGAAATGCACTTTTATTTTATTTTCCAATATAATTCACTCCTATCATAATGTAATTTAGATTAAGAATATGTTTTAGAAAAGCCTTTGTTCTGCTATTTATTCAAAATAAAGTTGATTCACATTAAATTACAATTTTCAAATTAATTATNNTAACATGAATTTACTATTGTTTTCCAATAGGTAAAAAAGAAATGATTATAGACTTGCCACATGAAGCTCAAGAAGCTATTCAATTCAATTTTAAAGTAATGTATAATAAAAATTAAGTAAAATTTGATAATATATGAAAAATTAGGTTGTTTTTAAAATATAAATAAGAAATTAAATTTAATGAATTTTTTTATCTTTGGCAAAGAACTAACAGAATATATTAGAAATCGTAGGCTAACACTTGCTGGTGAAGAGTTATCTTCTAAAGATGTAAAGATTATTGATATAGCTATTAAATATGGTTATGAAAGTCCAGATGCGTTTACTAAAGCTTTTCAAAGACTTCATGGTTCAACACCCTCTATGATAAAAAATGGGCAATACAAGACTTAAATCATTTCCAAAACTCTCATTTCAAATATCAATCAAGGGGGAATTCGAAATTAATTATAGAATAGTTAAACAAGATGAGTTTTAATTTTTTGGAGTGGATTTTTTAACCACATTAATAGATAATGCATTGTATAAAGAAATACCAGAATTTTGTGATAGGATTTGGGAGGATGGAACTCATCTTAAGATTAATGAATTTTTAGGATATTCTAAAATGAATATGCTTTATGGAATTCATTATGATTTTAAAGAAGATGGAAGTAGAAGATANNGTGGAAAGTTCCTGATAAAGATATACCTAATGAATATAAAATAGTAAACATACCTTCATGTACATGGGCTGTTTTCGATGGCAGGGGTGATAACTTTAATACCCTTGCCATAGCAGATTTATGGAAGCTAATATATTCAGAATGGTTTCCATCATCAGGATTTGAACAAATAGAAGGACCATGTATAGAAAAGTATTTTTGGGATGATGATCAATATATTAATTATAGTTGTGAGTTATGGATTCCAGTAAAAAGAAAATAAAATGGGGGATAAAATGAGTATTGAAATAAAAAATCCAAAGGAAGATCAGTATGGTAATAGTAAAGAAAATATTTTTTTAGCCTTTAGTGATGATAGAAGCTATTTTGGAAGTGCCTATACATATCCTAATATAAATTATCATCAGGCCCATGAAACACCATACCTTATCTTTATAGATATTGATATAGAATCTAATGTAGACAAGCTTTTAAAAGACGAAGTTAAACAAAAATTATTTGATACGGTATTCCTAAGGGCTAAAGAGCTTCAGAGGGAAAGACCAGACTTAATAAGGAAAAGCATTTTAAAAATCTATATTTTTTAGTTGATGGAAATATACAAGGTGGTTGCACAATCTTTGAAAAGCACGGTTACGGCTATATTGAAACTTTATATGTTTTATCAGAAGCACGTGGCAAAGGAATATCAAAAATTATAGTTAAGTATATATTTAATTATTTCTTGTCAAAAAACTTGAATAAAACAAAGCTAGAAGTATGGGAATTTAATAAACGTGCAATAAATTTATATAAATCTTTTGGGTATAATGAGGTTGAAAAGAACTTCATGTTTCCAGGTATAACTCTTTAAATACCATATTTTAAGCAAGGATTAATTACAAAATATGTTATAATAGAAGTGTAAAATAACTATAACCTATTAGATAAATATGAATTTAAGGATAGTGATTTTTCATAAACATATAGTAGAACAAAAACAAATTGAATTAATTAAATATTTTATGGGAGATGAGTATTATGACTGGAGATAATTTTAATGTTAATTTAAGCTTAAGTGAAGTAGCTGAATTATTAGATAAAGGAATAGTAAATGGAAGTATTACAGGTGAAAGGATAGATTATCATGTTGTAAATATTGATGATATTCATGCTATGATTGTAATAGTCTATGAAAAACATTTCTATAGAGCAGGGAACAGGCTTACATTAACAGTATGCATAAATAATGTTAATGATGTTACACATGTTCACTGCATAGGAGCTGGTGGTGGTGAAGGACTATTTAGATTTGACTGGGGAGCAAGTGATAAATTTACTAATTCTCCAAGAGAAATATTAAAAAATTATATAATATAAACAGTAATTGGGAGGTGTATTTGTGTCTAATTACTATGAACAAAGTTTAAATTCTACAAAATTGTTTAAGGTTTACGATACAAAATATCCAAGAATTAAGCGTTATTTAGGTGAAGAAATCAAATTTGTGCGTGAAAATTTACAGGGTAATGAGAAGATTTTGGAGGTTGGAACAGGCTATGGCCGTATAATTAAGGAACTGGCACCTTTTGCATCAAAGCTTGTAGGTATCGACATTTCAAAGGACTCTGTAGAACTTGGTAGGAATTATATAAAAGAAATCCCTAAATGCAGTATTGAAGTTATGGATGTCCACAACCTTAAATTTGGTGAAGAATTTGATGTGGTATTATGTTTACAAAATGGTTTATCAGCTATGAAAGGATACCCTATGGATTTAATTAGACAATGTATGAAAGTGCTTATTCCTGGAGGAAAGGCTTATTTTAGCACATACAGCCCTAAATTTTGGAATCATCGTATAGCTTGGTTCTATGAACAGGCGAACAAGGGGCTGCTTGGAGAAATTGATTTGGAAAAAACTCATGATGGTATGATTGTGTGTAAGGACGGATTTGTTGCTAATACATTTTCTGAAGATGAACTTAAAAAGTTTGGTGAGGAATTCGGTAGTGATTATAGCATTGAAGAAGTAGATGAGTCGAGTCTATTTCTTATTATTAAAAAGTCCATAGGTTAATTTTAGTCTATCCTTAATTTTTATAAAAAAATATCATAGCGAGATTGAGGTAGGGAGCATTTTACATTCATCTATGAAACCCTCCATAATACATTTCTGTGTTATGAAGGGTTATTTTATCTACTTTCCCTCCACAAACCATTTATAATTTGATTCGTAAAATACGTACTTTTCACGGCCTTGAATTTTGCAAGTATATCTAATTCAGGCTCCTCCAGCTTTTAAGTTTTGCATTTGTGCTTCTACCAACATATAAAAGGTCTGAAGCTAGTAAAGACCAAGCTATGTTTTTATAATTTGCCTTTGAAAATAACTCCTACTGTAAAAAGATTTCTATTTGTGGAGATGGAATTAAGCTTATTTCTCTTAATGAAAAATATGCCCCTATAGCTGTTCCCAAAAATGTAGAGTTTCATTGCTTTGGGAAAGTTGTGGAGTAATAAATACTTTAGTAAATTGTCAAAACTAAGAAAGTAGTACTTAATCTATAAATTTACAATATATTAGGGGGTAAATCATGACAAGAAAATATAATTTATATCAAATTGATTCATTTACAAAAGAAAAATTCACAGGAAATCCAGCGGGAGTAATAACAAATGCAGATGGATTAACTGACCATGAAATGCAAAAAATAGCTAGAGAACTTAATAACTCTGAAACAGCTTTTATTTTTTCTTCAAACAGTAATGAGTATGATGCTCATATACGTTTCTTTACTCCTACAGATGAAGTACCAATCTGTGGGCATGCCACTATTGCTGCTCACTATGCCCGCGCTATTGAAAATAGTCTCCATACTTCAAGGGTTTATCAAAAGACAGGTGCTGGAATTTTGCCCGTTGATATAGTAAAGGAAGATAATGATTACAAAATAGTTATGACACAAGGTAAAATTGAGTTTGGTACTATTATTGATGGAGTAAATAAAAAAGACCTTCTATCAGCACTTAATATAAGTAATAATGATTTACTGGAAAATTATAAAATACAGATTGTTTCTACAGGTCATTCTAAGGTTATGATTGGTATAAAAAGTATTGATATTTTAAACACATTAAAGCCAGACTATGATGCACTTTCTAGATTAAGTAAGATTATTAAATGTAATGGGTATTATGTTTTTACGATTAATTCACAGGAGAGTGACATTTTAATACATGGTAGAATGTTCGCACCTGCAATAGGCATCAATGAAGATCCTGTAACCGGTAATGCAAATGGTCCTTTAGGGGCATATCTTGTCCATAATAATCTTGTTAATCATAATAATTCTTTGTTCGAATTCAAGGCTAAGCAGGGTGAAGCTATAAAGCGACCAGGTATTATTGAAGTTAAGGTGAAAATAGAAGATAAAGAACCTATTGAAGTGGAGGTTTGTGGAAATGCTGTTATAATATTTAAATCTGAACTAGTATTAAATGATTAAATAAATTTACATTTTAAGTAAATGACAAAGTGGGGAGTAATTACAACTAATTTATATAGGGGGAAATCAAATGGATATTAAAATCGAAAAATGTATTAAAAGTTCTTTTTCAGTAATAGGAAAAGAAGGTTCAACTAAAGAGGGAAGCGGTTTTGTAAGTAAGCTGTGGAAAAATGCCAATAATCATTTTAATGAGGTTGAGTTTCTAGCGAAGAAAGATGAAAAGGGAAATGTTTTAGGTGTTTGGGGATTGATGAGTGATTTTTCGAGAAGCTATCACCATTGGGAAGAGAATTTTACAAAAGGATTATATTTAGCGGGGATAGAAGTCATAGATGATGCTGAAGCACCTGATACTTGGACAAAGTGGACAGTTCCTTCATTTGAGTATCTTTATGTAAAAGTTGATAATGAATACGAAGAAGCCTTTTCTTATGTTTTAAATTATATGGACAGTAATGATATTAAGTTAGCAGGTGCTGTATTTGAATACAATTGCCCAGAAGAAGATGGACAATTATATTTGTTTTTCCCAATTAGAAGATTATAAATTTGTTAAAGTTTCAATTAAGGGAATTCTTTTTAAGGGTTCCCTTAAAAAATTTATGTAGGGAACTATTAAAATATAAAAATATAAACCTATTTAACTATAGAAATATATAACTATTAAAATAGTTGTTGTGGTCATGCGGATTTTAGAGATTTTCCAATTTTGAAGTTAGGATTAAGTATGTAAAAATGTGAAAAATAAATAGCAATAGAATTATACTAATAAAAAAGTTATTCCCTATTGTAAAATAATTTATCTAAGTTACAATAAGGTATAACTTTTAATCTATGTATAACAAAAGGATGTGGAACACCTCAATAATAACATCATATTATGATACGAATAACTATATCTTAATATGTTTTCATTATAAAACTTAAATAAAAGGTACACATAATTTACAGTTATCTATAGGAGAATTAATAAGATTACATTCAACATCAAAGACATCCTTTATAAGTTTTTCATTTATAATCTCATCCTTAGGGCCTTGAGCCAATATGTTTCCATTCTTTATAGCAACTATATTATCAGCATATTTTAATGCATGATTTATATCGTGAATAACCATTACTATGGTTCTATTTTCTTTTTCATTTAAATTTCTTAAAATATTTAAAATTTCTAGCTGATACTTTATGTCTAGATGATTTGTAGGCTCATCTAAAAGGATGATATCTGTATCTTGTGCTAAAGATAATGCAATCCAAGCCCTTTGTCTTTGACCACCAGATAGGTTATTTAAACTTATATCCTTATCGTTTATAAGTCCAACCTTTTTTATGGCTTCTAAAACTAGATTTTCATCCTTTTTACTCCAAAATGATAATAAATTATGATAAGGGTATCTTCCTTGTTTCACCAAATCATAGACAGTTAAATCTTCTGGAGCATTACTACTTTGAGGAAGCATGGACATAAGCTTGGCAACTTCCTTTGAAGGCATTTTAAGAATATCTCTATTCTCCATGAGTATATCTCCATTTTTAGGTTTAAGTATTCTTGCTATGGCCTTTATTAATGTAGATTTTCCACATCCATTAGAGCCAATTAAGGCAGTAATTTTTCCTTTTTCTATATTTATATTAATATTATCTAATATAATTTTTTCATCATAACATAACTTTAAATTTTTTGCTTTTATCATTTCTATCATCCCCTTTTGTAGTATCTTTTTCTAACTAAAAGGTATATAAAGTAAGGTGCTCCTATAAAAGCTGTAAATATACCTATAGGTAAATCCTGTGGATAAAATAACCATTTAGATACAAAATCAGCTAATAATGTTATTATTCCACCTATAAGTATTGAAAGTGGGATTACATTTTCAAACTTTGAATCTACCAATTTTCTTGCAATGTGAGGAGCTATTAAACCTACAAAAGATATACCACCACCAATAGTTACAGCTCCCGCTGCTAATGCAGCAGAAACGCCTAAGAGTATTATCCTGCTTTTATGTAGCTTATTACCAAGGACTATTACAACTTCATCTTCAAGCTGATGAAGATTTAAATCTTTAATAAATATTAATGTTAATGTAGCGAAAGTACTAAATATTACTATAATCAGTATTGCATGTGTCCAGTTAGCACCATATATACTTCCTGTTATCCAAGTTGTGGCTTCTTTTATAAAAATTATTGGTCCATTTATTATAAGAATATTAGTTATGGCCTTAGCAATAGCAGAGACTCCAATTCCTATTATAATTAATTTATTTGTTGAAGAAGATTTTCCATTTATAAGCAAAATACACATTAAAGCCATAAACGAAAATATAAAAGTAAATATAGGCATATATAATATAGATGTTGTTAATGAATTATTCTTAGGATCTATAAAAATAGTTAAAAACACCAATGCTCCAACGGAACCTCCATTAACTACACCTAATATATCTGGAGATGCTAAATCATTTTTAACCACTCCTTGAAGTATAGCTCCCGATAATGCTAAAGAGGCTCCAACAAAAAAGGCAACAAGAACTCTTGGTAACCTTATTTTCGTAACTAAAATAGATGAAAATCCTGTATTTATTCCTAATATACTTTTTAGTACATCTAATGGACCTACCATAGCTTCACCTAGGCATAATGAAAAAAATATCATTAAGATAGTAATCCCTAGTAAAAGCGCACTTAACTTAATAGCTTTTTTACTTATATTTATCATTGTCTGGTCCTCCTTTTCGCAACATATATAAAGAAAGGACCGCCTATAAGTGCAGTTAAAGCACCAACTGGGACTTCTTTTGGATAAATTATAAATCTTGACATTATATCTGCAAGCAATAGTATAGATGCCCCTGTTAATATAGAAAATGGTATTAGCCATTTATAATCAGTTCCAATAAATTTATGTACTATATGTGGAGTTATAAGTCCAATGAAAGCTATTGGACCTGCCAAAGCCACAGATACACCAGATAAAATAGCAACTATAGCTATTATAACTATTTTAAAATATAGAGTTTTCATACCCAATGACCTTGCCATTTCTTCTCCTAATGAAAATACATTGAATTTTTTACCGATAAGCAACGTAAATACTATTACTATTAATATTATTGGAATAAATTTAACTATTAGTTCTAATTTTTTCCCTTCAACAGAACCTGTCATCCAATAAACAACCTGCTCAAGTGCAGCCTCATTTTTATATAAAATACCTTGTGCTAAGGAAAAGAATAGTGCACCTAAAGCAGTACCTCCTAATGTTAAGTCCATAGGCCTTATGTCACCTGAAAGACCTCCACATAATAAATAAACTAGTAGAGAAGATCCTAGTGCACCTAAAAAGGCTAACCATGAAAGTCCTAGTGAAGATACATTAGGAAAATATGTGAGAGCTATAACCAAAGTTAATACTGCTCCGGAATTTATACCTAAGATACTTGGCGAGGCTAATTTATTTCTAGTCAGTCCTTGAGTTAAAAGTCCAGATACTCCAAGAGCTCCTCCAACTAGAAGAGAATTTAATGTTCTTGGAATTCTTGAAGTCCTTATGATTATATGTTCTTGAGAATTATTAAAATCTTTATATGCATCTATTAAAGTATCATAAGATGTAGGTATAAATCCTTTAGTAATACTTAAGTAACATAATATAAGAGTGAATATTGTAAGTAATATAAGTAACATCCATCTACCGCTATTACTTTTTAGAATATTTTTCATATAACTCCTCCGCTTTATAATATTGAAAAATGATATCATTTGTTATTGATAATCTTTCTCAAACATGATATCATAATTAAGTGATAAAATCCATAATAAATTTTAGGAGGAATAACAAATGCAAAAAAAATTATTATATGCAATTTTATCAAGTATGCTAATTGTAAGTTTACTTGTTGGTTGCTCTAATAAAACAGAAAATACAACAGATTCTAAAACTATATCTATACAACATGCTATGGGAACAACAGAAATTCCTGAAAATCCAAAGAATGTTGTTATATTAACTAATGAGGGTGTAGAAGCGCTTCTTACCCTTGGTGTTAAACAAGTTGGAGCTGTAACTGGTTTTACTGGTGATTGGTATGAACATACTAAAAATGAACTTACCGATGCTAAACCTGTTGGTAAGGAGACAGAACCAAATGTAGAAGCAATTGCTGCTTTAAAACCTGATTTAATAATTGGAAACAAAATGAGACATGAAAAGATATATGACCAATTAAGTGCAATAGCACCAACTGTTTATTCAGATACAATAAGAGGCGAATGGAAGGATAATTTTAAATTCTATGCTAAAGTTTTAAATAAAGAATCTGAAGGTGAGAAAGCTATACAAGCATATGAAAGTAAGATTACTTCTATAAAAGAAACTTATAGTGATAAATTAAATAATGAAATATCACTTGTGAGATTTATGGATGGAAAAACTAGAATATACCTTGGAGATACTTTCTCTGGAACTATTCTTAAAGAAATAGGATTTAAAAGACCAGCAGCTCAACAAGGAACAGACTTCGTTAATGAAATAGGCAAGGAAAGATTAAATGAAGCTGATGGAGATGTAATGTTATACTTTACTTATGAACTAGGAGACGGTAAAGGTCTTGCTAGAGAAGAAGAGTGGTTAAATGATNNCGATGTTTAAGTCTCTAAATGTTGTAAAAAATAATAAAGCTTATAAAGTAGATGATACTATTTGGAATACAGCAGGTGGGATAAAAGCTGCTAATTTAATGCTTGATGATTTAACTAATATGTTAAAAGAAGGAAAAATATAAAGTTAAGATCGTGGTAGACCTGGTAATTCTGCACGCCGGGATTCTTGTGCAAGGTGCGTTGGGCAACTAACACATCAACCACGACCTATAACAGAAAATAAGGGTAGATTTTTATAAATCTACCCTTTAATATTATATAAATGATGAAAAGATTGATGCATAACGCTGATTTTTTATGTAGGCATAGGTTGGATAAGGGAGTATTTGTTTAATATGGTATGCATTTACGAAGTAGGTTAATAGATATGGTATAATATGAGAATAAAACGGTTGTTGTTTATAGAGGGGATTAATAATGAAAAATATATATTATAATTAATAATAGTATTATAAAGCATCACAACAGTAATATATTGTGAGAATGAAAAGATGTGTATATTTGTGAATTGAGAAACGGCATTGATACATGGATTGATTTGTTTTCTGCACTTGGCGACATAAGTTCATTGTATTACATGGTAGTGAGGGAAATAAAGCATACAACAATTATATTTATCGAGCTTAAGATATTAGAGAAAGACTATAATAAAATTAAGTATACATTATCTCTTTGTAAGTATTGACATAAAGGTAACTGGTTACGTATAATTATATATGTAACCAGTTACCTTTAAATTGAGATAAGTAAATATTAGTGAATATAATTTTTATGGAGTGTGATGAATAGTGGATAAAAAAGAGGGTAAGAAAATGGAAGCTTATATATATGGAGGTATATTTGCTTTATCTAATAAATTACAACTACTAGGAGATAAATTCGATTCTAATATATCTACAAAACAATGGTTTTTAATTGCTATTATAGCTAGCTTTAAATATGAAGCGCCAACAATTTCAATGACTGCGGAAAGAATGGGGACTTCAAGACAGAATGTTAAAAAGATGGCTAATATATTAGAAAGAAGAGGCTTCTTAGTAATAGTTAAGGATAAAGAAGATGGGAGAATACAAAGATTAGAATTAACAAATTACTGTACAGACTATTTTGAAGAAAGAATGGAAAGCGAAGAAAAGTATATTGAAAATTTGTTTGCAGATTTTGATGAAGAAATGTTATTAGGTGTATTTAAAGGGATAAAGCAATTAGAGAAAAATATTATGGTATTGGAGAAACAAAATGAAGAGGAGAGTTAAGAGAAAAATGGGGTTAATTTTAGGAGTAATTTTATTATTAGTATCTATATTAGTTATTTATTTCAATGTATCTTATTCAAGATTAAAAACAAACTTTAAGGATTATTTAGTTGAAAGTGAAGAAAATACTAGTGAAAACAAAGAAGCTACCAAATATACATTGGAGGACTTACCACAATCCATGCAGAATTTTTATAGCTATACTAAGCTAGTTAATAAAGTGAATAGTAACCATGTGAGTTTTGATTTTAAGGATGCCGATTTTGTAAATATAGAGATGAATAAAACATTGAAAATAGATTATTCAGAGCATATTTTTGGAGATGTTCCATCTAGATTTGCTTTTATAGATTCATCACTTTATGGCATACCATTTCAAGGCTTGGACTCATTTATTAATGGTGAAGGCGGGATGAAGGGAGTAATAGCAAAAAATATTACTCTATTCAATCAACGCGGGAAAGACATGAATAAAGCAGCTTTAGTGACATGGCTTGCCGAAATTATATTTATGCCGTCACAGCTATTAAGTGGAGATGTATACATAAAAGAAATAGATAAAAATACAGTGGGTGTATCAATAACATATGATAACATAAAGGCAAGTGGAATTTATAAATTCTTAGACAGTGGAGAGCTTGTTGAATTTACAACTGATGATAGAGCACTTATCTATAATGATGGAAGATTAGAACATAGAAAATGGTCTGCGCTATATGAAGATTATAAGAATAATGGTGATTTACTATTACCTAATAGATTAAAATCTAAGTGGCATTTTGATAATGAAGATATAATATATTTTGATGGTACTGATATAGAATATACATTCTATTAGTAGATTGGTAGTTACAGTAGATATGATTTGAATCTATAGGTGAAAACCATTTTACTAAAATTGTTATATGAAAATATAATATTATAAGTTTTACATTAGAGGTTCAAATATAGGGGAGAGTAGACAGACTTGTTAAACACAAAACTGTACATGCTTATTTTTTATAAAAATTTGATATAATATAAAGTAAAAAAACTCCCATGTATAATGTGATTACATAGGAGTTTTAAGTTTTAATGACAATTCCATGAAGAAGAAACATTAATTATATTATTCACAACTGCCATCTAAATCGGGGTAATATTTAATAGACCAAGCTTCAAATTCTTTAATAATCTTAGTAATTTCTTTCCCTTTATCAGTTAGATGATACTCAACCTTAGGTGGAATTTCAGCATATATTACCTTACCTATTAATCCATCACTTTCTAATTCTTTTAAGTTTTCACTTAAAATTTTTTGGCTTATGCCTTTAACAATTCTTTGAAGCTCTAAAAATCTTTTTGGTTCATTATATAAACTACATAATAAAAGAGCCTTCCATTTACCACGTATAAAATCCATTGCAAAATCTAATAAACAAACATAAGTTTTATTATTGAAAGAAATCATTAAATTACCTACTTTCAAATGTTTTTACATAAGATATTATACTAGAATTTTTAATGTAAATAAAGAATGTTAAATATTAATATTTAATATCTTATTTTCCTATATAAATAAGGTATCTTAATAAATCCTACCTTTAGGTAAGTCATCTAACGTAAAAGTGCGTACTTGTTAAGTATTATAGGCATTTATATAATGAGAACATAAGTAGTGGACAAATACAAAATAGATTAAGATGAGGAGATGTAATATGAAGGTAGTTGCTTTTAATGGAAGTCCTAAAAAGGAGGGTAATACATATAAATCAATAGAGATTATAGCAAAAGAATTAGAGAAAAAAATATTGAGGTAGAGATTATTCATGTTGGAAATAAGGTAATACGTGGATGCTTAGCCTGTGGCGGATGTAGTAGAAATAAGAATGAAAAGTGTGTTATTAATAACGATGGGGTTAATGAATGGATTGAAAAAATGAAAGAGGCTGATGGGATTATATTAGGATCTCCAGTTCATTATTCAGCTATTGCAGGAACAATGAAATCATTCTTAGACCGTGCATTCCTTGTAACATCAGTAAATGACGGTATGCTTAGACATAAAGTTGGAGCAAGTGTTGTTGCAGTTAGAAGATCAGGAGGAGTTCCGGTGTTTGATCAATTGAATAATTATATTAATTATTCAGAAATGTTAATGCCTACATCAAATTATTGGAATGTAGCTTATGGCAGAACAGAAAATGAGGTTCTTCAAGATAGTGAGGGAATGCAAATAATGAGAGTATTAGGTAAGAATATGGCCTGGCTAATGAAACTTGTTGAATTTGGAAAAGAGAATGTTGAAACACCAAAAAGAGAAGAAAAGAATTTTATGAATTTCATAAGATAAATATATTAATAAAAATAATTAAAGGGTTAGAAGGAGAAGAAGTAATATGATAGATAATATGAATAGTACAATTACTTTAAACAATGGTATTGAAATGCCAAGACTAGGACTTGGGGTATTCAGAGTAGAGGATAGTTCAGAATTAATAAATGCAGTTAAAGTAGCAATT
>NZ_DHYX01000107.1:45894-46702 GCF_002414285.1 Clostridium sp. UBA5119
AAGCAAGCTTAAATAGATTAGGTGTGGATTACTTAGATTTATACCTTATTCATTGGCCAGTAGAAGGAAAGTATAAGGAAGTTTGGAAAACATTAGAATATCTATATAAAGAAGGTCGCGTTAGAGCTATACGAGTAAGTAATTTCCAAGTTCATCATCTTCAAGATTTATTAGGGGATGCTGAAATAAAACCTGTTATAAATCAAGTAGAATTACATCCCTACTTAAGTCAAAAAAAGGTTAGAGAATTTTGCAAAGAAAATGATATTCAAGTTGAAGCATGGTCGCCTTTAATGGCCGGTAATGGATTATTAGAAAATGAGATATTAAAAGAAATAGCTAAAAAATACAATAAAACAGTAGCTCAGATAGTGCTACGTTGGGATTTACAAAGTCAAGTAGTAACTATTCCTAAATCTACAAATGAGAGAAGGTTAATTGAAAATATAGATATATTTGATTTTAATCTAAGTAAGTCTGATATTGATAGGATAGATAGCTTAAATCAAGATTTAAGAGTAGGACCAGATCCAGATAATTTTGATTTTTAATTTATATTTTAATCTTTTTATTTTAGTAAATTTAATTATATAATTAAAACCTCACTTCAAATAGTTGCGGTGAGCTTTACCATAAATAAAGTAGAAGAGGTTGTGACAAAGGTATGAAAATACTTTGACACAGCCTCTTTTCTCATGAGCTTCTTTGCTTAAACTTGAAAAACAAGAAAACTAAAGAGTGTGCAAATTCTTTTGTAAAGCATTGACTCTAACACCACGTCATAGTGTAATATAAAAATATAGCTTGA
>NZ_DHYX01000108.1:0-11018 GCF_002414285.1 Clostridium sp. UBA5119
CAACAACCAAGCTTATAAGTATATTTCCACCCAAAAAAGCCCTAGAGTGTGCATAATTACACTTTAGGGCTTGAAACTATTGATATGATTTTTTAATATAACCCCTTCTCACATACCTTCTAACCAGTAAGTTCAAAGACCTAAATCTAAGATTTAGATTCTCACTTTTCTAAGCTTGTATTATATGATTCTAATAAACTCCATTTATCTAATTAAAAAAACAGCTCTCCTACTTTATAGCCCTCAGGCAGTTCTTCTTCACATAAAAATTTGAAGTTATCATCCTTCAGTATTGGTAAAAATACTTCGTATGGTATCCTTGAAAACTCACAACCATAGCTACTAGCTCCAAACCACTTGCCTTCTTTGCTACTCAAATTTAAATTTCTCGCAAATTTTGTATGATTTGAGCAATCATGAACTGCTAAATCCCAGTTTTCCTCTTCAGCTATTTTCATGAATTTAAGAGTTAATTCTCTGCTCCAAGTTGGAGAAATATAGCCATGTCTAGAAATATACATGTTTTCGCCTTCATAATTGTGTATGTTATTCTCATTTAAATGTAGCTCTGCACAATTTATAAAATCCAGATTTGTGTCTAAAATTGCTTCTTTTTTTTCAAAGAATCCTTCAAAAAACTCAGGAGTCATTGGAGTTTCTATCCCTACATTTTTAATATATTTTTTAGCAAGTCCAATATTTTTTATAACTTTATCTGCACAATTAGTTGCCCCTAGGTTGAATCTTATCTCGTCAAGGCCAGCTTCTGCTAATGCCTTCAAGGTTTCTTCCGTAGCTAGAGTACCATTGGTGTATAAATGTTGATGAACCCCTGCCTCACTAAACTTCTTTATAACAGGATAGTACTTTTCAATTTCCATAAAAGGCTCTAAATAAACATAGCATACCCCAGTAGGCTTCTTATGGATGGAAAGAAGTAAATCTATATCCTTCTCATAAAACTTTGTACCTCCGATTTCCCACATACCTTCACCTATAGGAGGCTGATCCTCTAATTCTCCATAGTTATAGCAGAATTTACACTCTATGTTACATTTGTTTGTTTTTCTAATTGCACTTAAGCCAGTTCCCATAAGACAAGAACGGCATCCCATTGCAAACCTTCTTTCATTTCCCACAAAATAAGTTCTATTCCCTAGAGTTTTTAAGTCTTTAATTTCTGACATTAAGATATTATTTCTATGATCAATTGACTCCTCTATTTGAGCAAAGGTAGCGTATATGATTTCCTGTTGTTTTGTCATAAGCTCCTCATCCTCTGGCAGCATGGCAAAAAACTCAAACCACATCAACGCATCTTCTTTTGAAATTTTCATTATGTATCCTCCTCTAATTTATCTTCTTAAAGATTCAATCTGAATTCTTCTTGTTATGCTTTTTCACGTATTCTTCTTCAAAAGCCATACTCATTCGCTTTATTATATCACTTTCATTGTTTCCTTACTATGTCTTTGGAAACATATAACTTTTTGCACTTAAAAAGAACCCTGATTTCTCAAGGTTCTAAATGTGTTTCCTTGTTAACATAGCTACAACTTTACTTTGTTGAAACTTGCTGTTTGTGTACTCCACATGAGCTTGGCATGATAACTGGATTCTTAACAACATTACTCTTAACTTTAATGATTTTCATCTTGTTCCCTCCTTTCTTTTTGATGTAGCAAGTTGCATACCATATAACCTGCATTATTGCTACGTCTTTATCTATTGAAATGGCAAGTTTTCTCCTTTGTTGGATATATCCTAAAATAAAATCAAAGGTAGAATTCTATACCAGTTTCATCTAAGCAATAAAACACTTGTGATATTTCTATTAATTATGATTAGCTTTCTACATACCACTTACTTTGGGAATTATACAATTCTTGATACTTTCCATTTATACTAATTAATTCTTTGTGAGTTCCTATCTGAACAACTTTACCTTTGTCCATAACAACTATTTTATCTGCCATCTTAGTTAGAGCCAGTCGGTGCGTAACAATGAAAGATGTTTTTCCTCTTGAGAACTCGATAAATTTCATATATAATTTAGATTCTTCTATTGGATCAATTGCAGCTGTAGGTTCATCAAGAAGAATCATATTATGCTGCTTATAAAAACCTCTTGCGATGGCTACTCTTTGCCAATACCCTCCTGAAAGGTCCACCCCATCAAAATCTCGTGAAAGCATTGTATTCATACCTTGTGGAAATACTTTGGATGGCACATTTAAATCAGCTTCTTTTAATGAGTTCTCAACACATTGATGTATCACAGTGGTTGATGTATCACTTATAATAATATTATCCTGTAATGTCATCTTATAGCGTTGAAAATTTTGGAATATACTGGATATATTTTTCATCAAGCTTTTAGGGTCTAATGATTTTGTATCTTGATCATTAAAATATACGCCACCTTTATTGGGCAAGTAAATTCCTGAAATTAGATTTATTAATGTGCTTTTCCCAGCACCATTTTCTCCTACAATTGCTACAATTTCGCCACTCTCAAATTTCATAGACACATTTGAGATAGCCTCTAGCTTACTTCCTGGATAGCTAAAAGAAACATCCTTAAGCTCAATTTGTGGAGCCTTTTCATAGTTTATTTTCTTTTCTTCTTGTTCTTTTATATTCATAAATTTAAGATAGTTATCAACAGTACCAATCCTTTTCATTGCATTTCCTATTATGTAGCAAATCATCTGTTCTAGCATACTCATAATCATTCCAGTTGAAGCTAAAACAGCACCAAAATTTCCTACTGAAATAGAACCGTCAAAAAGATACTTAATAAGCAATAAAAGTGTAAGTATATGTCCCAATAATGCCGAAATTTTAAATAACAGCTCAATTCTTATTGATTTAACTTGAGTATTGATAATTTCGTCATTCAGTGTTTCTAATTTATTCTTATATCTCTTAATAAAGAAATTATATGCTCCTAGTAATCTTGTTTCCTTCAATTTTTCTTTTCCAATGATGCATTCCTCATAATGCTCACACTCTCTACGCAACGGTGCAGCCTTATCTTCAAGTCGAGCATATAATCTACTTTTAAACATTTGAGAAAGCATAACAGGGAGAGAAAATAGAAAAATAATTATAACTAAATTTGGTTTTAACCTATAAAGGTAAATACCTATAATCATAAAGTATGGTATGTAGATAAGTGTAGTATCCACAATTCCTGTTATAAGTGATACACTATTTTTTACACCTTCATGAGCCTTGTTGATATCATCTAAAAAAGAAGTGTCCTCAAAATAAGCTGTTTGCTGCATGGCACATTTCTGATTAAACAATTTTTCAAGTTTTCCTGTAACTTTACGCTCATAATCCAAACCAAAAACTGTACTTATTCCATTCAATACCGGATTGGCTAGAATGCAAAGGAGAAGTAATATAAAAGAACCAATTATTCTTGCTAACATTGCTTCACCAGTAATATATTTACCAATAACGTTAAAAAAGTGGTCAAGTGCTACAGTATTAAGGGCAAGTGTTAAACCCAATAGCAAGTCAATAATGCAAATAAATAGGAAGTACATTGGACAGGCACCAACTACTTTCCGAAAGGCCTGAACAATTGTAAGGAACGAAGATTTTTTATTAGTTTTCATTCTCATACCACCTCCTCTGACTATGAAACATTTCTGCATAAGAACCATTTTTCGTCATTAATTCATCGAATTTACCATGCTCCCTTACAGCTCCATCTTCAATAACATATATAACGTCTGCAAGTTTCGTTGAAGCTAATCGATGACTAATGAGAAGTGTTGTCTTCCCATGATTAATTTTTTCAAAGTTCTCGTAAAGCCTACTCTCACTTACTGGATCTAGTGCTGCCGTTGGTTCATCTAAAATTCTCAACGATGCATTACTTACCAGTGTTCTTGCCATTGCGATTCGTTGCCACTGTCCTCCTGATAAATCAAGACTATCCTTTATAATTCTTCCAATATAACTATCAATGCCTCTAGGTAGTTCTTGTACTAACTCAATTAATCCACTTTCTTCAATTGCTTCTTGAAAACGTTGAGTACTATAACCATTCACATTTCCTAATGCAATATTATCCTTCAAAGAAATCTCGTATTTTGCAAAATCTTGATATACCACAGCAAACATGGATTTTAATTCCTTCTGACTGTACATCTTGATTGAAATATCGTTAATAAGAATATCTCCTTCAAATTCCTCATACAATCCTGTTAGTAGTTTAGTGATTGTTGTCTTTCCTGAACCATTAGATCCAACAAGAGCATAGTGCTTTCCGCTTTCAATAACAAGGTTAAGGTTCTTTAAAACATCGCGTTTAGTTCCTGGATATCGAAATGTTACATTCCTAAATTCTATGCGATTCACTAAAATTCGATTCTCTGATGAAACACATAAGTACTCGTTCTTATACTTTAATGACAATAGACTCGTAAAATCTTCTAAGTATTCTTTGGATTGAGCTATTGCTTCGGTATACTCCGGCAATTGCCAAGCTAAATCTGGAATTAGTGATATTGTACTATTAACAATAGAAATAAATAGTCCTATAGACAATAAACCTCTTTTGAGGGGAAACACAAGAATTAAGATAATAACCGCTATCAGTAAGGAAGTTAAAATTCCACCAATTTCAGACTCCTTTAACCATTTTAAACTGGCCTTAAACTTGAGATTCCTAGCAACTTCGTATTGCTTATGCCACGAATCATTAATCTTCTTTGAGTAGTTAAAAAGAGTTCTTTCTTTAGCAGCGTTTCTTCCTATTAAAATTTCTGATAGGTACCCAGCTTTTCTTATATGTTTTTCAGACTCTCGATTCGCTTCATAATTTTCCTTACCTCCTCTTATAGCAATACGGAATGTTGGTATTGCTATAAATGCAATTGCTAATGCCGCCCACGCAACCTTAAATAGAAGGACTCCCATAATTCCTAGGATCTTAAGTATTAGACTAAATGCTNNTAAAGAAATAAAAAAATTCTCTCTTAAACTATTTTCAAGCTTAGTATTAAGATACTCTAATAATAAAGGAGACAAACTCGAATACAGTGAACATAAAACAATTGCCAATACAGACAACTTTATATGAGCTGCCCCTGAGCCTTCTGTAAAAAATTTGATTGAAGAATTTATGAAGTATGAAACAGCTAGCAATGAAAGTGTTGGAACTACACCACTAAAAAAACTAACAACTGCAATTGAAATAGAATAAAAGGGACAGTAATGAATAGGAATGCGAATGATATCAAGTATCCCGAGTGTCTTTTTTCTGAACAAGTTAAATTTTGACATCTATTTATCCCCCTAAAATATTTTAGTACCTAATAGTCACATGTACGATTATAATAAATTTCTATAGCTTATAATTCACTATTTAAATCTAAATTAAGCAAAATGCTCATAATTGTCAATTATGCATTGAAATCTTTCTTCTGATTCTTCAAGAATTTCTATAATTTTTCTTAATGAATACTCATAATGCTTTTTCATATAACAATTTCCTGTTAAGTATGGGCGTTCTACTTTACCTGAAACATACTGTGCTGCACAGTCTCTACATATATTTCTTGCCCAACATGCATTGCATACCTTATTGTTTTTATTGTTGCATTCCCTTACCAATGGATCATTAATATCATATTTAATTAAACTAACACATGGGTGACGATTCCCATCAGTGTCAAAAGTTTCTAAAAATCCTTTGCTCAACTCACAGCAAAAGTCATCAAAGCATATACCATGTAATAACGACTCAATTATTGCCTTTACAAAGATACTAATATTCTTATTTGGTGCATTTTCATAAATCTTACTATATGATTCATCAATATACTTTTCAATATCCTTTTCTTCATCTTGATTATCTTTTATTTTAAGCCAATCTATTTCAGTTGCTACTTCAGAAATATAGTATTCAACTCCCAAGCTTTCAAAATACGCAGCAAGTTCATCTCTACTTATATTTTCAAGATGAAATTTTGTCAATGTGCAATTGAGTTTAACCTTATCTGAAATTGCAGTTTCTTTTAATCGGTTTATAACACTTATTATTTTATGATGTAAGCAATTTACTCTAAGCTTATCATGAATGAAACTCGGACCATCAACACTTATTGTTATATTAAAGTTATACTTTTCAAAAAAACTAATCATTTCATCATCAATTAATACACCATTGGTTACAATATCATAATTTTCAATAATAAAATTAGCTTCAAGTTGCTCCACAATATATTTAATAACTTTAAAATTCAAAATGGGTTCTCCACCAAAAAAGCTAACCTTAGAAATTTTATCATATTTATCTTGTAAGTATTTAACTGCTTTATCCGCAGCTTCCTCACTCATAATAGGATTTACATCTCCAAAAAAATCTCCTTTTTCATAACAATAAGCACAGTTTGCATTACAATTTATTGTTGTTAGAAATAGTGCTTTCCCTAATGTTCTATCTGCCATTTCGTAAAATTTAGGCATTTCCTGAACATTTTCAAATGAATCTTTATATAATGTCAAGGAATTGCCATCAAAATAGTATTTTGATGTATTTACTGGAAATTCATATATCATTTTGCACCTCCAATTGTCATTGTATAATTTAAATCTATAATAATACATTCATTTCAAAACATCAGAAGACCTAGTCACTACTTAATCAGTAGTTGCTAAGTCTTCTTTTTGATTAGATTTACATTTAAATAAATAGTAAGCGTCTAACTAATTGTGTCTTTTGCATTACTATTAATTTATGAGTGCTCAAAATCTCCATATAGTAACTCAATGAAAAATTTTGTAAAAGCACTATATGAAATCCATACATGCTATATCGTCTATTTATTTCACTATTGTTTTAATTTATTACAATAAATAATTTATTGCAAAATAACAGTAATAAATATAGTAATCAAAACATTGACGATGATACTCTCATGTTTGAGAATGTATCAATAAAAGACTATTACTTTACATTGTTGTAGCTTGATTCTTATGCACGCCACAGTTGTTTGGTACGATAACTGGTTTCTTAACTACATTACTCTTAACTTTGATAATTTTCATTTGGTTTCCTCCTTTCTTTATATATAGCATGATGAATACTATATAGCTTGCATCATTGCTACATTTATATCTATTGAAATGGCAAGTTTTCTCATTTTAGGACATATACATCGATAAGCTATATATAACCTAAAATAAAATTGAAATTAGAATCCTATACCAGTTTCAGCTAAGCAATTACACACTCGTAATACTTATGTCAATTTTGATTAGATTTAAGCTTGTACTACTAAGAAATAACATTAAATTCTATCTAATATCACAAATGTTTTCTTATTAAGTTATATATAGTCTTTTCATTTTTGCATTTACACATTGCAGAATATTCACAATTCAAACAATCATTACTACAATTTAGTGGATAGAAATATTCAAAAGGGTTATTATCTACATCACTCATAACCTCATCAACTATTTCTTCATCGAAATAACAGTATAACAATTGACTAATGTGCTGCTTGCTATCATGTTCAATTTTTAAAGCCAAGTATAATTCATAACAATGGTAATACCTACTACTTGGGTCAGAAGGATCTAGCGTCTTATTATATTTTCTCATCCATAGAAGAGCATTCTCAAGATCATTAACTTTGATATAAAGAAGACACATGAACAATTTTATGGAAACAATGGAGTAAATATTATCATCAGTAAGCTTGATATCATCGATAAAGATGTCAAGGGTGTGATTTTCAGAATAGTTTTTTTTCTTTAGAAATTCAATCACAAAATAAGCTTCTTCAATGGATATGTCACGCAACTTAAATTGTATGATATTTCGAAGCCTTTCATAATCAATGCAATCTTCAATCACTACTGGATCTATAACATTGAATAATTCACTCATGCCGGGAACTAAAATACGATAAGCTAAAATCTCAGACTTTGTTACATCTCTCACAAAAATAGAATGACCTAAATCATTAATCAAAGAAATCAAATCAAATAGCATCTCTTGATTATCAACATAAGATTTCTTCTCAAAACTTCCCTCATATGATGTATTTCCTACAAAAAACGTTGACGGATATCGACCTGAACTATCTACAAATATTTCTATAAAATTATCAATATCTCCACCTTCTTTTAAGAAATCACTTCCCCGTGTCATCCCTTCAAAAGCTTCAATCTTTTTGCCTTGCATCAATTCTGTAAAACAACGCTCAACAGCAACCTCAAGGGATGGATGTGCAGCAGCTTTTACAAAGTAAGAAATATCCTTACAGTTGTACAGAACCAAACCAATGGCTGGAATTCCTCGCCCCAGAGAGAAATCCTTTAATTCCACTTTATAATTTCCAGTTTCCTCAATTGCATCTATCCAATTAATAACATCTGGCATGTTATTTTTAACTTCATTAGTAATAGTAGGGGGTGTAATATGTTTTTCTATAATTTCCTTGATTACAAACCTTTCTAAAATTTCCGATATTCCTTGGACAAAGGCCTCCGCCTGAGTGTTTCCTGCCACCATTCCGTTGGTACCATAATAGAGATCTACAATATCTATAGGCAAGGCTATCGCTTCATTATTTTGAATATTGCGAAATATTTCATATCTAATATACTCTCCTGATGAACAACTAAACTGCTGCATTTTTTTAAGTATTTTATCATCTGTATCCCCTTGCACACAGTTCATCCAATAAGATAACTTAGAATAAATAACATCATCATTCTGCTTCTCAACAAAGGAATCAGNNTACAATTATCTTTTAAAAGACTTCTTCCTTTAAATCTAAAAAAAGCAAGATTTTGCAGTCTCTCCATAATCTCACCATAGGCACTTGCCAGTGCATATATCTTATCTGTTCCTTTTCCACATGTATAGAAATCAGTTCCATCCACCACTAATGCCACTGAATATAGTCCATGAAAACTATCGAACCATGTTTCAGTCACAAATACCCCCCAATTTGCTAGTGCTCTTCTTGCCATTTCAATTGTTTCTAACGGTTTTCTGTCCTTGAATTTTTGATACATAATTATATCTCCTTTCAGCCTATCAAGTTTCAATACCCTAGTATATTTTATAGAAACATTTTATTAACATATTTGTATCATTTAACTTTACATCGTTCATTTTTTACTATTAGTTCATTTTGAAATAAATATATGAACAAATTATTTACCATTAATTACATTTTAATTATATTTTAGGAGCATGTCTACAAAAACCATTCGTCAATTATCAACTTTATATTAATTGTTTCGCCTAGCAATTAGAATGAATTTTTTGTCTAATACTTTTTTTCAACAAAAATGTTGCATTCATCATGTTGTTTTTAATATATATATTATTTTATTTACAATATATATTTTTATTATTTATTTGTTTAAAGATAAAAATAAACGGCAGCTCTGATATCACAAAACTACCGTAAGTAAAATATTAGAGTGCAGAAACTTCTCTGCACTGAGAACGATTTTTTTAATAAAACTCCCTTCTATGAAAATAAAAAATTAGTACTCAATAACATTAAGGAAAACTTCCATAGTAAAAATGGAAATGAATAAAATCCTACATTTTAATATTGTAATAATTCCACATTTTCATTATATAATTTACACCCATTTATTCAACAATTTAACAACTATCTCGTTAGTAACTTCTAAATCCAACTTTCCTAGAAATTTTATGTTCCAAACGAATTACAGTTTGCTTATCAGCTTAAACATTTCAGAATTTTCAGGGATATCCTGCATGGAGTGCCCATAATGTATATATCTTAGGACTCCTTCTTTGTCCACTAACATCTGTGCTGGCATTCTCCCTAACTTAAATAAATTAATCTTCTGCTCATATAGTTTAAGTACAGATTTTTTTTCATCAGGGATACCGTAGAATTTAAGATTATTTTCTTCCCAATAATCCTTAAACTTATTTGCATTTTCAGGTCCAATTACAGCTATTTTAGTATCCTTTTCTAGAAATTTATTGTAATCTTGATGCAACTGCATCATATGCTTTTGGCAAAAAGGTCAAATAAATCCCCTATTTAACACTATCAATATGTTACTCTCTCCTCTAAAATCAGAAAGCTTGAATTTTTTCCCTTTTAAATCTTTAATTTCAAAATATGGTGCTTGTTTGTTTAATTCCACACTGGCCACTTTTATAATACCTCCTTTTTAATATCCTATTCTATTCTCTAATCCAAGAAAATACATATTCCATATGGTTAGGCAAATCTAATTTCGGTTCACATTCTGTATCAAAGTAACCTTCGAGCCCCTTTTCTTTAACTGAAAAATCAAAATGGGCTGCAGCAATCCCCATATCTACCCTTTGAATATCATATGGAAAACTGTCACTATATCCCGGCTGTTTATACTCATAAAAGTGGCATGCATTGTCCTTTATTAGAATTCTCCAAGGCTGCTTATTTGATGCTGATGGGCCTAAGCGAACCATCTCCAAAGGAACCTCTAGATCTCCTGCTTTTTCTTTTGTAAGAGGTGACTGAAAATCATTTATGTAAAACAATTGATTCCATTCTTTACGTTGATCTGCTTTTATCATTTTTCTCATTACAATTTCTTTCATATGCTTCTTCGTAGCAGCATAACCATAGGGTGTTATGATTGGAAAAATTTCATCTTCTTCTATATTCATAGCTTTTGCAAATCCTTTGCGATTAAAGGTTCCCCCTAGCCAACAAGTCCCAAGTGCAAGATGAGCTAAATAAAGAATAACTGCTTCTAGTTCGTATCCTAGCGCTTCTAATGCCATTGGTTCTAATTTAATAGTTGTTCCAATATATTGCATTGCCCCTTTAATAACACCATAAGTTCCAAGCTTTTTTTCATCCTTCATCTCCCTATTGTCAAGATAGTGAAAGTTAACTTTTATTCCAAAAGGATTATCCAAGGAATTAACAAAGGTTTCAATTGCCTTTCTTTTATCTAGTTCAACCTCTTGTTCTTTATAATTTCTTACGCTGTAT
>NZ_DHYX01000108.1:11052-11963 GCF_002414285.1 Clostridium sp. UBA5119
TGAAAAATTAATATTCATTGATGTTTCTCCCTCCTATAATAAATATCTTCTGATTTTACTCAACTAAAATACAAATAAATATTCTTTTGTTCTTATATAAGAAGATTAATACCATGATATTTTTTAGTATGTAACCTTCTTTATTTAAATTGTGCAAAATTAAATTGTACAATCTCATTGTAGACTAATGATAAATTAATGTCAATAAGTTTATTTGCAAATTGTAAATTTAATAACTTATATTATTACCTTAATGATGAAGAAGTATAGGAAAATACCCATCTCTCTGCAAAGATGCAAAAGTCTAAAAAAATCCCCCAAACCTAAGTTTGAGGGATTTTTAAAATATTTCTTAGTATTTACCCATAAGTCTAAAGTGAATCCAGTACCCTTATAATAAATCCTTCTGCTTCTTTAAAATCTCTTTGATTGGGATGCCCCTGTGATAGTTTGCCCATAATATTAAAAAGTTTTCTGTTGTGATAAACTCTCCCTGTATACACCAGAACCAAATACAATTAGATTATAACTTTCTATGTCTAAATCACTAATATCTCTTATATTAATTAACTCCGAATCGATTTTGTCAGCCAATATTTGTGCAATTACTTCAGTGTTTTTTTTATAATCAGAACAATATATTATCAGTGATTTCATAAATCATACCTCCCTCTTACTTTTCCTACTTTTAAATATTTCATATTGCCTTTTTCTTTACTTAACCTTTTTATCTCACCTAACTGCTTCATATTCCTAAATGCTTATATATTACCACTCGGATTCTTTCGAAGCCCTTGCATGGGTGGTTGTAAAAGGTTATATTATTTTCCTTCGAAAATACTCACTACTTTTGCATATTTATATACTCCCATAAAAAATCTCCTCAGACTGTACTATTCAATTTTCAAAGA
>NZ_DHYX01000108.1:12032-17660 GCF_002414285.1 Clostridium sp. UBA5119
AAGCAAATATTCATAAAAAATAATCACTATTATTCATTTATTTAATATCCTGTATTATAAGAATTTTCTAATAAGTACTAAATCAGTCTACTCTTAAAAAATTCACATTAATTCTAAGTTGTATTATTAATATTTTTCAATATGCTAGGAGGAAATAATCTATGAATCCAATGTCAGAAGTTGATTTAAATTATGCTCAAAGTTGTAACTGTGACTCGCAATGTCCAGTTGACTTAAAATGCGGCGAACCTGGTCAAGTAGTACTACCTGGCTCACTAGTAGGAACTACTGCTACTGTTGCTACTATCACCATAGATACTTCTAAATTCTGTAATCCATGTACAAAGCTTGAATTTACAAGTAATCTAATTGGAATAGGTTTTTCCGGAACCTTAATATTTCAATTATTTAAATTCTGTGATAATCAACAGCCACTCCCAATAGGAGGACCATTTTCTTTTACAGTAGCGACGCCATCTCTTATTGCTAGGACGTTCACATTCTTTGTATGTGATTGCGATTCATGTTTAAATGAATGTTGCACCTATGCTGTAATAGTGACAGTTGGTGAAGGTGATGAAGGTGCTATTACAGGTAATATTGGCGTTTTCGCTGCAAGACTATCATCCGTTACTGTAGATAATCCAAAACAAGACTGTTAACTAAATGTAAATTAAAACTTAAATAAATTTCTTTAATCTATTAAATCTATTACATGAAGTTTCCTTTTTATATCTTATGTGTATAATTTACATGATCACTTGCAGGCTAGATAATATACTTACGTACTGAATCTGACCTGCATTTTTAGTCATAATCTTAAATATCTCATCAAATACAATATAGTAACCTTACTCAAATCTGCATCTAATCCTTTTAATACAGCTTGAGTAGTTATCATAAAAAAAGAACCAACAACTGTGATTTCACTCACATGTTATCGGCTCTGCGTCTTAGCGTCTGGCTCTTTAATAACTGATATATTCAATTGTTTTACATTAATTATCGTTTCTTGTTTACACTTGGGACAAAATAGTGGGAAGTTTTCAAGCACCGTATCATCACGTATCTTCATCCTTGTTTTGTTGCTACAAACCGGGCATAATATCCACTTGTATTTACACACTCTACCATCCCCTTAGTTGATATTTTGGTTGACCACTATCATTTTAATGCCTGCAAACATTAAGTTGCTTTTCAATGTACCCCCCCTTTGCGGGAGTCACATACCTTTCACTTCAATTACTTTTTAATCCCGATATCTCTCTTTTACTTTGTTTTATCCGTAACCTTTTTCATAGCCTTGTTAACTTCTTGGTCAACAGATTCTTGATAGATGTCAGCGTAGGTTTTTGAACCTTTGATTAAATCGTCGCAGAAAGCCGCTACGTCACTGCCCGTCACTTCGATCACGCCTTTCCCAAAGGCCACGCCCTCTTCAAAAAGATCGATAATCCCCGAGAGTAAACCTATCCCGTCGGTTAACTCAACAGGTCCAACCTTAAAAAGATATCTTTGAATCTCTTTATAAACAATCTGAAAATCTTTCGGGAGCGCTTTAACACGCGCTATGTGCGCTCGCCACTCTTTTTTGCCTTCGATGATATCTTGTATTCTCATTTTATCCTCCTATTTACCTAATTTTTTAGCAATATTATTGTTGAGTTCCTTGCGCCACTTGTCTCGAAAAGACTTTGCCCCTTCTTCGCCGACCAGAGCTGAGCAGAAGCCTTTGATATCGTCACCCAAAACATCTTGTACACTCTGACCGTCCACAGCCGTTTCTTCGAGCAGTCCAAGCACACCGTCAAGAATTGGCATTAGGTTGCGACCAGTGAAATCCGAGTGCGGCCAAAGATTAGCCTTAATTTTTTCCCATGCCGCTTGATAATCAGCCGGTAGCTTTTTAGCTCGCGATTCAAAAATTTTCATTTCTTTAGTCATGTCGCTTCCGGTAATTTTTTCCCAAAAATTCATTATTTCTTCTCCTTTAACTCATTAATTTTTGATGATATGAATCCCCATTTTTCCCAGAATCTCCTCAACTCCTCACGCCCCGCATCGTTGAGGGTGAAAAACTTTCGTGGCGGTCCCTTATCGGATGTCTTTTTCGTAATTTCCACCAGCTTGTTTTTCTCAAGCCGCACCAAGATTGTATAAACTGTCCCATCCACAACATCCGAAAATCCGAGGACATTTAGCCTCTTGGTAATTTCGTAACCATATATTTCCTCATGACTGATGATTTCAAGAACACAGCCTTCCAGTACACCCTTTAACATTTCCGTAATATTTTCCAAATAAATCACCTCTTCACTATCTAGTATTACCGATATTCTGTATTACTTACTACCACTATATAGTATCACGTAGTAGTTGTAGTGTCAATATGATATTTTATTTTTTGTGGTTATTTTCACCAGTGAGATTTAAAATAGTACTAAGATAAATTCCACCTTAAATTAATATCAGAGGNNGCTAAAATTTCTACTCTAAATGCTGAGGACAATTCTGCCTAGCATTATTTATCCACATATCTATACTCCCACATATTATACCATTTTTTCAATAATCTAAATGCTATCTGTAGTTCTTTTATTATTTATAGTTTTACTTAAAGTATAAAAAGTTCATATTCACACATACTAAAATACATAGGGACGGCTCCTTACATAAACTTGAGCTTTAAACTATCATTTTGTAAATTTAAGAATTATTGTATTAAGGAAGGGGAATAATAATGGACTTTTATAAAGTAATTGAAAACAGAACAAGTAATAAGAGCTACAAGTCAACTCCTATACCCACAGAAAAATTAGATAAAATTATTAATGCTGCTTTAATGGCACCTTCATGGAAAAATAAAACTTGTTATCGATTTATTTTTATCAATGAACAAAATTTAATAGAGCAAATCTCCAATACAATTATAAACAAAACTGATAAAACATCAAATGCACTTAAACAAGCGCCAATCATTGCTGTTATAGTGGCAGATCCATCGGAAAGTGGTGATGTTGATAATAAATCATATTTTATGTTGGATTGCGGTATTGCTATGGAACATCTGGTATTGGCAGCAACAAATGAAGGTTATGGAACTTGCTGGATAGGTTCTTTTGAGGAAGAAGCAGTGCGTAAGATTTTAAATATCCCTGAAAAATTCAAAGTAGTTGCAATGACTCCAATTGGTGAAACCAATGAAGATGATGAACATTATCCTCCAAAGGATATCTCACAACATATTTATTACAACAGTTGGAATAATACAAACAAGCAATAATACATTCTTATCTTTCATATAAATAGTTTGTGCAACCTCTATTACAAGTTCTGCATCAATAGGGTTGCACAAATTTTAATGATCAAATCTATCTACTTTAAACAGATTTAGATCTTTATCTACTTCTCCAGAATATAATTTACTTAACATCATTCCACCTAGTATAGCAAATAATATTCCATTTGCCCCATAACCTAAACAATACCATAATTTAGAATTAGTAGGCTCTTCACCTATAAAACCCAAATTATCTTGAGTAGATGCAAATGCTCCACAATATTTATATTCTATATCTATATTTAAGTTTGGAAATAAGCTTTTTAGCCTTTGTTCTAATATTTCATAACTTTTACTACATAACTTTTCATTATATATATCTGGTATAAAGTTTATATCCTCCCCTCCAATTATGAACCTATTATCTCTAGTTGTTCTAAAGTAATTATAAGTAACTCTGTTATCTCTAATAACTATGTCTTGATAAATTTCTTCAATGTTATCTATTGGCCTAGTTGCAATATTAAATGTAGTAGTCTTAGTTCCAAATGTCCTTTTAGTGAAAAGTTCTGTATTATACCCTGTAGCTACAACAATAATTTTTCCTTTAACTTTATAACCGTATACAGTTTCTACGGTAACACTATCATTACTATATTTAGCATCTATAACCTCTGTGTTTTCATATGCTCTTAATCCCTTTTTACAACTGACCTCAATTAGATGATGAGTAAATTTATAGGGATCAAATACAGCTCCTCCACCTTTACCTAATACACCTGCCTTTACATCAAATAAAAAAGGATTATTATCTTCATCAATAAATTCTACGGGTAATCCAGCTTCTTTTCTAATATAATACTCTTCTTCCATCTCCTTTTTTTCTAATTTCTTAGCTGTATATAAAAAACTATCTACTCTTTTATAATCACACCTATTACCATATCTATCTATAAACTCTTGAATTTCATCTAATGCCTTTAGCCCTAACTTATATGATTTTATTATATTCTCCATACTCGTATATGCCTTTAACTCCATAGCATTACTATCAAGCTCATATTCAAGTAATGAGGTTGTTATACTAGTACTGCCGTGACCTATTCTTGATTTCTCTAAAATAACACAATTAATATTGCTTTTACTAAAATAGTATCCTAAAATTGCCCCAGTGACTCCTCCACCTATTATTATTACTTCTGTCTCTATATCCTCTGTTAAATACTCATACTGTTTTATCGTTTTATTGATTCTTGTAAATATACAATCTCCTTGTACATATTGTGTATTCATAATAACCACCTATCTCTTACATATAATTTTAATTGATATTTTTTTAATCCACTGCTCATTCTTTTGTAAATAATCTTCTAATTTTTTAATATCTCTATATTTTCAGAAACACTAATAATTCATATAACCCACTATAAAATAACGTATTTTATTAGACATACTACAATCCTTTCTTAACCATTCATACTTTGTAGCCTTATTATTTCCTAAAGTTTATGCTTATATCCAAGAAATACTAAACATATATGACAAATTTAGTTTTAAAATTTGCTAATTAAAGTTTACTCTCCCCGGGTAGTAAAATAGTTCTAGTAGAGAAAAAGTAACGATATTCTCGTACAAGAGATATATTAATGAGAAGTCAACTATGACAAAAAAAATACAACTAATAGAAAATATACAGAATCAGAAATTCATGAACTTTCTAATTTTAGTGCTATGACCTCGTTGTATAGTATTCCTATGAATCAATCACATTTTCCAAACTTAGAGAATACTATAATGTTATAGTTATATGAAAGGAAGAGAAATATGTATCCTAATGAATATATCCCTTATACTAATGAAATTGATTATGAATCAAGATTTAATTTTTTAAGATCTGAATATACTAATAGTTTTATTGAATTGAAGGATTATGGACCAGAACCCTTTGTAGTAAATATTGATGAGGCTACTAAGCAAAATGATACTTTTCGTACTGCTTTATGGACTGGAACTCATTTGCAACTTACCTTGATGAGTATCCCTGTTGGAGGAGAAATAGGTTTAGAGAGTCACCCTAACCTTGATCAATTCATACGTATTGAAGAAGGTGAAGGGCTTGTTAAAATGGGCGACAGAAAAGATAACTTAGATTTTCAAAAAAATGTCTATGATGATTTTGCCTTCATCATACCAGCTGGTAAATGGCATAATCTAATCAATACAGGTAATACACCAATTAAATTGTACTCTATTTATGCTCCTCCTCAGCATCCACGTGATACAGTTCATATAACTAAAGCTGATTCAGACGCTGCTGAAGAGTAAAGCAACGACTCCCATCAAGAGAG
>NZ_DHYX01000108.1:17819-18180 GCF_002414285.1 Clostridium sp. UBA5119
CAGAGAAATTTCTCTGTGTAGAGAGGCCTATATTAGCGAAGAATATGTAACTGTATTCATTAAGTATACAGGGGACTTTAATAGCCTGATTAAAGAAATAGAATATGTATGTGCCTTTAACGTATCTGAGGGTGCCTACATTGCTTCTGTGAGAACTGCTAATTATACTGACTTCATAAATAGATTTAATAATATATTTAACATAGATATTAGTTTCCCTTACACCTTGTCAGCTATAGAACCAGTAGAAGCTGCTAATATAACCCAATTTCACGGAGAAACCTTTTTAAATCTTACAGGGAAAGGTACAATAGCTGCAATTATAGATACGGGTATAGATTATTTAAATCCTCAATTTCAA